>JBMTAR010000191.1:0-4090 GCA_049428925.1 Gemmatimonadaceae bacterium | reverse complement strand
GAGATGGAACGCGAGGCGATCGGCGAGCGCTGGGTGGATCGGCTCGTCCTCCGGTTCCGATTCGTCGAGCGCGATGAGGCCGACGCGGGCCTCAGCCGGCTCACCGGCGAAGGGGCCGCGTGGCACGGCGACGTGGGTGTCGAGCGCCGCGGTGAGTCGCGCGATGAGTGTCGCACTCACCCGCTCTGCGCACGGCAGCACGAGGAGGCCGCCGTCGTGTCGCGCGAGGAGGCCGCGTTCGGCGACGGGGCGCCCCATCGCGAGGGTCATTGCGAGGTCCAGGCCGCCGAGGAGTCGGTCGTCACCGATGCTGATGGGGAGGCGCCCGATGGGCGAGCGCTCCGGACGGAGCGCGGTGAGCTGCGCGATCCACGCGGTGGCCCGATCGGCGCGCGTGCTGCGGATGACGACACCGCCGAACGCGACCGGGTCGAGGGCCACCAGCGCGGCGGCGAGCGCGGCGCGTTGCGTCCCATCGAGCACCGGCATCGTTCCGCCCACCGGCATTGTCAGGCGCCGAGGATGTCGGCGACGGCGCGGGCGATCCTGGCGGTGCTGCCGACGTCGTCGAGGACGTTGCGACGCAGGCGATGCCGCAGCGCGCTCGGCGCGATCGTGCGGACGTGCGCGAGTCCGACGTGGCGTGCGCCCTCGAAGGCGGCGAGCGCGCGGGCACCGCGCAGCAGGGCGAGTTCGCCTCGGACACCGTCGGTGCCGATGGCGGTGCAGAGGCGTGCCGCGGCGCGGAGCACCTCATCGGGGACGGTGAGGGCGTCGACCTTCGGTCGGGCGCGTTCGACCTTTCGGCGAATCGCGCGATCTGCGTCGGCCCACTGTTCCGTGAAGCCTTCGGGGTCGCGGTCGAAGGCATCGCGTCGCTTGATCACCTCGATGCGTTCCTCGAGGTCGGTCGTCGTGGTGACTTCGACTGAGAGGCCGAACCGGTCGAGGAGCTGCGGCCGCAGGTCGCCCTCCTCGGGGTTGCCGCTGCCGACGAGGACGAAGCGTGCGGGATGGCGCACGCTGATCCCCTCGCGCTCGACGACGTTCTCGCCCGTCGCGGCGACATCGAGGAGGAGATCGACGAGGTGATCCTCGAGGAGGTTGATCTCGTCGACGTAGAGGTAGCCGCGGTGGGCGCGGGCGAGGAGTCCCGGTTCGTACGCCTTCTCGCCGCGCGTGAGCGCGCGTTCGAGGTCGAGGGCACCGACGACGCGATCCTCGGTCGCCCCGAGTGGCAGGTCGACGACGGGGACGGGGACCTTGGTGGTCCGTTGTTTCTGGTCTTCGGCGTCGCGGGCGAGACAGTCGGCGCAGCGGCGTCGTCCGGCGTCGGGGTCACAGCCGTAGCGGCACCCCGTGACGACGGTCATCGGCGGGAGGAGTGCCGGGAGGGCACGGACCGCGGTGGACTTGGCGGTGCCGCGGTGGCCGAGGATGAGGACGCCACCGAGGGTGGGGTCGACGGCGGTCAGGAGGATAGCGCGCTTCATCTCGTCCTGACCGACGATCGCCGAGAAGGGGAAGGCGACTCGCATCTATTGAATGGCTCCGGGGGAAGTCGTCCCGATAGTACGAAGGTCGGCGCAGTGTCGCAATACCCTGACAAAATATTTTGTCTTTCAGTATTGACACTTTGGACTTTCGGTCTTATCGTAGCCCTGCGGTCGTGTCTCGATGGGTCATTCGTGGGTTCGTGCAGGGAAGGATCAGCCCGGCGGGGTCATGGCAACCAGGGAGTCAGCGTTCGCAGGGGTGTCGGTGTCGGGTGACCAGGTGCCGATGACGTGGTGGGACCGGGTGCTGGCCTGGCGGGATTCGATTCAGTCGAGTCCGAAGTTCCAGCGTTGGGCGGCGTCGTTCCCGTTGGTGCGGCCAATCGCGTTGCGGCGGTCGCGGGCGATGTTCGACCTAGCGGCGGGGTTCGTCTACACGCAGACCCTGACGGCATGTGTGCGGGTGGGGTTGTTCGATTTCCTCGCGGTGCGACCGCGGTCGCGCGAGGAGATTGCGGCCCACATCGGGGTGCCGATGGAGGAGACGGAGCGGTTGTTGCGGGCGGCGGCGGCGTTGGGATTGGTGCAGGGGAGGTCGGGGGGGCGGTTCGGCTGTGGCCCGATGGGGGCCCCGCTGATCGGCAACACGGGCCTCACGCGGATGATCAAGCACAACGCGCTGCTGTATCGGGATCTGGCGGACCCGGTGGAGTTCTTCCGGGAGGCGAGCAACAGCGGGGCCGTGAACAGTCACTTCCCGTACACGAGTGTCGCGCATCCCGAGAAGTTCGGGCGCGGGGATGTGGCGGATTACAGCGCGCTGATGGCGGAGACGGTCCTCCCGCTGGCGGAGGACATCCTCGACCGATACTCGCTGGCAGGGCGCAAGGTGTTGTTGGATGTCGGTGGTGGTGAAGGGGCGTTTCTCGCAGAAGTCGCGTGGAGGTATCACGACCTCCACCTGAAGCTCTTCGACCTCCCGGCGGTGATTGAGGGAGCGAAGACACGTCTGGCCCGGCTGGGTCTTGTGGGGCGGGTGGAATTGTCCGGGGGGAACTTTCATCAGGACCCCCTCCCAGTCGGTGCCGACGTGATCACCTTGGTGCGCATCCTGCTCGACCACGACGATGCGTCGGTCCTCAGGTTGTTGCAGAAGGTGAAGCAGGCCCTCGCGCCCGGCGGTGTGCTCCTGATCGTGGAGCCCTTCTCCGGCGTACGCGGTGCCGAGACGGTCGGCGATGTGTACTTCGGGCTCTATCTCCGCGCCATGGGGCGCGGACGCGCCCGCCGCGCCGAGGAGCTCCGGGCGTTGCTGCGTCAGGCGGGATTCTCGCGCAGCAAGGTGCATCGGACCCGCTACCCCGTGTACGCCGGTCTGATCTCCGCCGAACACTAGACGTCCCGCGATGCAGCTCGCTCGACAGGCGCTCCGTGCGCACGTCGCCCTGCAGGCGTTCTCCGGGATCGCCTTCGCCACCTTCCTCGTCCCGCCCGTGCCGGCGTTCTTCCAGACGCCGACCAATCGGGCGATCATGGATCTCAGCTATCGCTTCGGTGGACAGCTCACGGTCACCATCGGTGCGGTCGCGGGCGTCGCCTTCCTTGCTCATGCCGTCGGCTGGCGCCGCACCCTCCAGGCGCTCACCCTCGTCTTCGTGATCGCCTTCACCGCCGAGGCGGTCGGCACCGTCACCGGTGCCCCCTTCGGGCCCTACATCTACACCGATCGGCTCGGCTATCGACTCCTCGGGCTCGTCCCGTTCAACATCCCCACCTCCTGGTTCTACATGCTGGTCGCCTCGCTCGGGATCGCGAGTCGTCTGCTCCCGGGTCGCGATGACCGGACCAGTCGATGGTGGTGGGCCTTCGTCGCCGCGCTCATCATGACGGCATGGGACCTGGTGATGGATCCCGCGATGTTCGAGACCGAACACTGGCTCTGGCAGGTACCAGACCTCTCGCAGGCTCCGACATGGCAGCGTGTCCTCGGCCACGATGGCTACTTCGGCATCCCGGTCGTGAACTTCCTGGGCTGGATCATGACGGGGACGATCGTCGCCCGGACGACTCTCGCGCTGATCCCGCCGAGCGAGTGGGTTCGGCGCGTGGCGCCGCACGATTTCCCGCTGGTGCTCTACGCGGCGAACGGTCTCCTCCCGATCGTGATCTGCCTGCGATGGGGGATGGTACCCGCCGGCGTGGTCGGGATCGTGGGGATGGGGATCCCGCTCTGGTGTGCCCTTCGGGTTGCCAAATCGTCTGAGGAGTAATAACGTCGCGCCATCGGCAGGTGCCAGTCCCATCCCGCTTCCCGGAGCATCTATGCGTCGTGCCATCCTGTTGGTCGCCCTGCTTCTCGCCCTGCCGGCTGCTGCCCAGGCCCAGCTGACCGTCTTCGGTGGCCAGCAGATCTGGTCCTATTCCGGCGGTGAGAGCTACACGGGCACGGGGGGTGGCGTCGGTCTCCGAACCGGGATCCTCCCGATCTTCGACATCGCCGTGGACGCATCGTACTACGTCTTCCCGGATGAGGGTGGGAGCAAGCCGTCGAGCCTCAACTACACCGCCTCGGCGATCCTCTGAAAGAAGAAGGA
>JBMTAR010000190.1:0-4093 GCA_049428925.1 Gemmatimonadaceae bacterium | reverse complement strand
CGGCGCGGCGATCGACGCGGCCTTCGGCGACTTCGCCAAGTTCCGCGACCTCTTCAAGGTGGCGGCGGTGGGGCGCTTCGGCTCCGGATGGGCGTGGCTCGTGGCCAAGCCGGACGGCACGGTCGCCATCGAGAGCTCACCCAACCAGGATAACCCGTTGATGGAAGGGCGCCACGCGATCCTCGGCCTCGACGTCTGGGAGCACGCGTACTACCTCCGCTACCAGAATCGCCGACCGGATTACATCGACGCCTGGTGGAACGTGGTGCACTGGGGCGCGGTCGAAGCACGGTACGCGGCGCGCTGAGCCCATCGCCACACGTGACGCGGGGGGGCCCCACCGATGCCCGGTGGGGGCCCCGCGATGTTTCCAGGTTCAGCGCCAAAGGCCACTGCGACACCGGAGGGACGCCACGCAGGTGTCAGGGCGGCCGACGGCCTACCGCGCGGCCTCCCCCTCGAGATACGTGTACCCCTCCAGGCCCGCGACATACTCGGCGATGAACATATTCGCCTGCTCGCGTGAGATGTGGGACGCCGACTGCACCTTGCGCCGGAAGGTCGCCAGCAGGTCCGAGGCCTGGAACTGCACGTAGTTCAGCACCTCGGTGACGGTGTCGCCGTGCACGAGGTGGGTGAGATCATAGCCCCCGTCATTGAGCCGCACGTGCACGGCATTGGTGTCGCCGAACAGGTTGTGCAGGTCGCCGAGGATCTCCTGATACGCACCGGTGAGGAAGATGCCGAGGATGTACGCCTCGCCGTCGCGGAAGACATGCAGCGGCAGCGACGGGAGCCCCGTCTTCCCGCCGATGAACCGGTCGATCTTCCCGTCGGAATCGCAGGTGACGTCCTGGATCGTCCCTTGGCGTGTCGGCGCCTCATCGAGCCGATGCACCGGCATGATCGGGAAGAGCTGGTCGATCGCCCAGGTGTCGGGCAGGGACTGGAAGAGGGAGAAGTTCGCGAAGTAGCGGTCGATCAGCGCGGTGTCGAGATCGCCGACGATGTCCTCGAACCGATCGCGCCGCCCCTCGGCGAGGCGCGCCACCGCGTTCAGCGTACAGAGATACAACGTCTCGGCGAGAGCTCGCTCCCGGAGCGTGAGCACCCCGGAGTTGAAGAGCTGCTGTGCTCGCTCCTTGTCGAAGGTGGCGTCGTGGAAGATCTCCCGGATGCGCCGCATCGCGACGTTCTTGCGCGAGACGGTCTTCAGGTCCTCCGCCATCTCGTGCAGGAGCGCGTGGTCGTCCTCGCCAATCGGCGGCGGCCCGGGCTCCGCGTGCGACTCGACGTCGATCACGCTGAGCAGGAGCAGCGCGTGGTGCGCGGTGAGGGCCCGCCCCGACTCGGAGATGATGTCGGGCATCGGGAGCTCCTCCTCCCGGCAGGTCTCGGCCAGCGTGTACACCACGTCGTTGGCGTACTCCTGCGCGGAGTAGTTCATCGACGCCTGCGCGGTCGACTGGGTGCCGTCGTAATCGACGCCCAGCCCGCCGCCGACATCGACCCAGCGGATCCCGAGCCCGAGGCGACGCAGCTCCACATAGAAGCGGCTGACCTCCTGGAGCCCGCGCTTGATGAAGCGGATGTCGGTGATCTGCGAGCCGAGGTGGAAATGGATCAGTCGGAGCCAGTCGGCGCGACCCGCGCCCTTCAGGCGGTCGATGACCTGCATCAGCTGCGCGGCGGTGAGCCCGAACTTCGACTTCTCGCCTCCCGACTGCGCCCAGCGCCCCGACCCCTCGCTCGAGAGCTTGATGCGGACCCCAAGCGTTGGCGTGACCCCCATCTCCTCGGCGACCTTCTCGAGCACGTCGAGCTCGCTGACCTGCTCGATGACGATGATGACGGTATGACCGAGCTGCTGGCCCATCAGGGCGAGCCGCATGAACTCCTCGTCCTTGTAGCCGTTGCAGACGATGAGATGGTCGGTGCGCTCGGTGAGGGCGAGAACGGCCTGCAGCTCCGGCTTCGAGCCGCACTCGAGGCCCACGCCAGTGGCGCGCCCGAAGTCGACGATCTCCTCGACCACGTGCCGCTGCTGGTTGACCTTGATCGGGTAGACCGTGGTGTAGCGACCCTCGTACTGGAACTCGGCGATGGCGCTCGCGAACCGGGCGTGGAGCGCCTCGATCCGCGACTTCAGGATGTCCGAGAAGCGCAGGAGCACCGGGAGCGCGACGCCCTGGGCCTCGAGATCGTGCGCGAGTTCATAGAGGTCGACCGTCCGCTGCGGATGGTCCTTGTCCGGTCGGACGATGACTCGTCCCGCAGCATTGATGTCGAAATGTCCGTCGCCCCAGCCCTCGATGTTGTACAGGGCCTTCGCCGCCTCGATGCTCCAGGCGGCGGGCGCGGGTACGGCCTCCGGCGCGCCCGGCTCGACTGGAGCGGGGACCGCGGCGGCGGCGGAGTCGGGGTGCGAAGTCGTGGACATGGGTCGCGAAAGCTAACGGGTCACGGCCGTGGGAACTGGTCCCGCCCGCGCTCCAGGTAGGGAATCCCACGGCGCATCCAGTCCGGCTCCGGCGCCCCGAGGAGCTTGGCGGCGAAGAACTCCTGCATCCGGCGGTCGATGTCCTTCTGGTTCGCCCACTTCCGCGGATTGTGCGCATCCCCATTGTAGTTGATCATATACGCCTCCTTTCCGAGGCGTCGCATCGCGACGAAGAACTCGATGCCCTGGTACCACGGCACCGCCCCATCGGCGTCGTTCGCCATGAAGAGCACGGGGGTCCGCACCCGGTCGAGCTTGAAGAGCGGGGAGTTCTCCAGATAGCGCTCCGGGTACTCCCAGAGCGACCCGCCGATGCGGCTCTGCCCGCGCTCGTAGTTCACGATGGCGCGCTCCACCCCGCTCTCCCACCGGATCCCGCCGTACGCCGACGTCATGTTCACGACGGTGGCGTTCGGCACCGCGGCGGCGAACAGGTTGGTCTCCGTGATCAGGTACGCCGTCTGGTAGCCACCCCACGACTGCCCGGTCACGCCGAGGCGTTGCGGATCCGCGATGCCCCGCGCGATGAGCGACTGCACCCCGGGGACGATCGACTTGACGGCACTCGGGCCGGGATAGCCGGGCGTGTAGTGGATGTTCGGCATGAAGACGAGGTAGCCCAGCGAGGTGTAGACCGGTGCGTTCACCACGTTCCGGCCTGCGGGCCGCACGTAGTTGTACAGCCCGTCGCTCAGCTGCTCGTAGAAGTAGGTGATCATCGGATACCGCTTCGAGGGATCGAACCCCTCGGGCGTGTAGAGCAGGCCTTCCATCGGCACGCCATCAGCGTTGGCCCAGGTGACCAGCTCCACGTTCCCCCACCGGTAGCGCGCCTGCTCGGGCATCGCGTCGGAGATCCGCGTGAGCCGGTCGAACGACGTGCCGGTCCAGAGGTCTGGGAATTCGCGGTAGTCCGCCCGCGTCACGAGGAGCTGTTCCGTGCGACGGGCCTTCACGAGCATGGGCCACGACTTCGGCGCCATCACGAGCCGCTCCGGGGCGACCGTCCCACCCACCCGGTCGCGATAGAAACCTGCCGCCTTCGTGCCGTTGTCGAAGGCACGAAGGAGCAGCGGCTCGCGGGGATCGATCGCTCGAGTCTCCGGGTCGAGGTCGACCACCCGGAAGGTGAGCCGGCCCGCCCGCCCGACGCCGTCGGTGAGACTCCGCGGCGCCACCGCGCCCGTCGGATCGACCTCCCACACGTCGTACCGGTCGTAGACCAGCACGCGCGCGTCGTCGGTGGTCCAGCCGCCGAGACCGTAGGGCCCGGGCTCACCCGGTGTGTCATGCGTCTCGTCCTCGAACCGGACGCCGGCGATGCCGGCGGTGAGGTCACGGGTGCGACCTGCGGCGACGTCGTGGACCTTCCAGCCGCCCTCCCACCAGGTGACGTACCGCGCCGAGGGCGAGAGCTGTGCCCCTGCGCGCACCCGCGTCGCGATGCGGCGGGTCGCGCCCGTCGCGGTGGTGATGAGGTAGACATCCGAGCCGTCGCGACCCGCGATGGCGTCGAGCTCGTAGGGCACGTCGGTGACCGCGAGGCCGAGACGGCCGTCATCGGAGAGTGTCACGGTGGGGAGCGAATCGCTC
>JBMTAR010000189.1:0-4096 GCA_049428925.1 Gemmatimonadaceae bacterium | reverse complement strand
CCCCGTCGTGCATCGCTCACCCCGCCGAGCGCCACGCCATCCGCATCACCGCGTCGCCGTGGTCGCACACGTGCGGCGCGCGCTCATGCCCCGCTCACCTGATCCGCACGAACTCGATCGGCTGGCCCACCGGTGAGATCTTGAGTACGCGATGCGGCGCGCCCTTCTCGATCCACATCACCGCCGGCGCCTCGCCGCCCGAGACACTCACCTTAAAGGCGGGCACCGCCGCGCCGGCGATCGTCACCGGCTCCTCGCCCGACACCGCATAGGTGCGCGGCTGCACCGCCCCCTTCGACGTGAGCACGTTGAGGGTATGCCGTGCATCCGGTCCCCACGCGAGATACGGGAGGAAGACACTCGCGAGGTTCTCGTCGATCGTGCCCGCAGGCACCGCCACATCGGCGAACCGCACCGGCTCCATCCCCTGCGCCCCCGGCACCTGCCCGTCACCGCTCGCCTTGCCAGCAGCGTAGGTGATGCGCACGCCCATCTCCTGCCCCTGGATGCGCCCCGACTGCTCCGTGCGACGCATCGCGAGATCGGCCCCGAACGTCACTGTCGTCGTCTGCTGAATGATCGTCGCCAACTGCGAGCGCTCGGTGTACGTCCAGCCATCATCGGAGCGGACGAGTGACGACGCCTGATACCCGAACGCCTGGCCCTGCACGAGCACCGCGAACGAGTCGCTGGCCGGCACGAGCTTCGCGGCATCGATCGCCGGTCCACCGGCGCGCACCGTCAGGTCGGCCGCCGAGACGGGCTTCCCATCGACGTCCACGAGCGTGACCGGCGCGATGGGCCGGAGCTTTTCGAGGAGTACCGTCGCGTCACCCACCACGACGATGTACGAGGCGTCTGCCCGAATTGCCGCGCGTGCGGCCTGCTGCGCCTGCACCGGCGTCACAGCGGCCAGTCGCTGCCGATACGTCTGGACGTAGTCGGTGGGCAGCCCAAGGAGCCTCGCGTTCGCGACCTGACTCGCGACCGCATCGGCCGTCTCCACCTGCAGCGGGAATCGTCCGACGAGCGTCTCCTTCTTCCGATCGAACTCGGCCGCGGACACCGGCTCCGTCCCCACGCGGCGCATCTGCGCGAGGAGCTCACGCAACGCCGAGTCGGCCACCGCGTTCCGCACCTCGGCGGTCGCCGTGAAGGTCCCGACACCGCGGCGGCGCGTCACGCCGGAGTAGGCGCCGTAGGTCCATCCCTTCTGCTCGCGCAAGATATCGAAGAGCCGCGAGTCCGACCCGCCACCGAGAATCTCGTTCGCGATCGTGAGTGCGTAGCTCCGCGTGTCGCTCGGCAGCCAGGTGGTGTTCCCGGCAACGAGGTTCGCCTGCACCGACCCGGGCCGGTGCACAAGGAGGATCTCGGTGCGCGTCCGTTGCGGGATGGCCCGCGCCGCGGCCGCGGCCGGCGCCGCACCACTCCACCCACCGAAAGCCCGCTCGGCGAGCCGCCGCGCCTCCGCGGCGTCGATGGCCCCCGCGACGACCAAGAGCGCGCCTGCCGGCCGCATCCGCTGGGCATGGAAGGCGACGATCTCTTCCCGGGTGATCGCCCCGACCGAGGTCTCGTCGGCGGACCGCCCGTACGGATGCTCCCCGTAGAGCCCGCGCGCGAAGGCGCGCGACGCAATCGCGCTCGGCTGCGACTTCGACAGCGCGAGCGCCGAGAGCGTCTGCTTCCGGAGGAGGTCGACCTCGGTGGCCGGGAAGGTCGGCCGAAGGATGACGTCCGCGAGGAGATCGAAGGAGAGTTCACGGTCGTTCACGAGGACCGTGCTGCTGACCGTCAGGAAATCGGCGCCCGCCGAGGCCCCGATGGAGCCGCCGACCCCCTCGATGGCGGCGGAGATCTCATCGGCGCTCCGGGCCCCGGCGCCCTTCGTGAGGAGCCCCGCCATCAACTCCGCGAGCCCGCCACGACCCGCCGGGTCGGGCAGACTCCCGGCCGGCAGGGCGAGCGTCACGGAGAGCACCGGCTGCTTCGTGCTCGGCACGACGAGGAGCCGCAGCCCGTTAGGCAGCGTGGCCTCCGCGAACGGGGGGAACTGTGCCGGCGTGAGCGGCATCGGGGCCGGGGGCCTCGCGGGCCCCTGCGCGCCGGCGAGAGGAGCGAGCATCGCGAGGGCCGTCACGGCGGACGCGGCCACGACGAATGGACGAAGCGCGCGCATCAGCGGGCCTCCGGCGAGATGATGATGGTGAGCGCCCGCTCCGGGCGCAGATAGGTACGGGCCACGCGCTGGAGGTCGGCGACGGTCACCGCCTCGTAGCGGGCGGCATCGGTGTTCACCGCCGAGGGACTCCCGAGGTAGAGCGCCGCGTAGTGCACGGCCTCGGAGAGGCTCAGCGCCGTCTGTCGGCTGAGGATGGTGGAGGCACGCCAGCTGTTCTTCGCCTTCGTGAGCTCGGCGTCGGTGATCGCGTTCGCGGCACGGCCCAGCTCGTCCGCGACCGTCGCGGCGAGACTGTCGGCGGTGACGCCCTGATTGGCGATCGCGAGGACACCGAAGATCCCCGCGGCGCGCATCGGCCCAAAGGGATTGAACAGCGCCTGCGTCCCGGCCGCGACGCGCCGCTCGCGCACGAGCGCGCGGTTGAGTCGCGAGCTCTCGCCGCTCCCGAGAATGGTGGAGAGGAGCTCGAGGGCCGGGTGGTCGGCGTGCGAGGGCGGTACGGTCCGGACTGCGGAGAGGACTGCGGGGAGCGTGGCGTTCTTGTCGGTCACGCGCTCGACGCGCCCGGCAGCCCCACCCTCCCCGCAGGTCACGGCCGACGGTGCCGTGGCGCCACGCGGAATCGACCCGAAGTACTCCGTCACGAGCCGACGCACGACGGCGGGGGTGACATCACCCGTCACGACGAGCGTGGCGTTGTTCGGCGCGTAGTACAGGTCGAAGAACGCCTGCACGTCCGCGACCGTCGCGGCATTGAGATCATCCATCGAGCCGATGATGGAGTGCGCATAGGCGAAGCAGGCGGTCCGGTCGAAGAGCGCGGGCATCCCTTCGATGAATGCCCCGGTGTACGGCTGGTTGTCGACGCGCAGGCGACGCTCCTCCTTCACCGCCTCCTGCTGGTTCGTGAGGTTCTCCGCCGTGACGGCGAGGGACCGCATGCGGTCGGCCTCGAGCCAGAGCGCGAGATTGAGCCGGTTCGACGGCAGCGCCTCGTAGTAGTTCGTGCGGTCGGGCTGCGTCGATCCGTTCATCTCACCGCCGGCGCGCTCGATGAACTGGAAGTGCTCGGCCTTCTTCACGTTCGCCGAGCCCTGGAACATCATATGCTCGAAGAGGTGCGCGAACCCGGTGCGCCCCGGGCGCTCGTTCCGCGAGCCGACGTCGTACCAGACGTTGACGGCGACGACCTGCGAGGAATGATCCTCGACCACGTGCACCGTGAGGCCGTTGGGCAGGGTGAAGGTCTCGACCTTCACCGGTGTGGGGGCCTGCGCCATGAGGGTACGGGCGCCGAGCGCCGTTGCGCCGAGGAGCATCGCGCCGAGAGCGCGCATCATCTGCCATCGAACCTGCCGCATTCGCCTCTCCGTTGAATGGTGTGCTGAGAGTGTCGGGCCCAAGAGTCACCTCGGGCCCCGCGGGTCGGCGCGCCAGCTACCGACCCGTCGAGCCGAACCCACCGATCCGCTCCGTCGTCGGCACGACCGTGCCCTCGACGAAGTCCAACGCCTCGTAGCGGGCGAGCACCATCTGCGCGATGCGCTCGCCGTGCTGAAGGGTGAGGGGCCGTGCCCCCCCGTTCTTCCCGGGGACGCACCACTCCTCCGGGTAATCCGCGTCGATCGTGCCGGGGCTGTTCACGATGACGAGGTCCGTCTTCAGGCTCGTCCCCGAGCGCGGACGCACCTGCGCTTCATACCCCGCTGGGAGCCGCGCGCGGAACCCGAGTGGGAGCAGGGCCTTCTCCCCCGGGGCGAGCGTGATCGTACGCCCCGCGGCGCCCTCCGTCACCGGCCGCGCCTCGACCACGCCGTCGACGAACACCCGGACCGTCGGAGTGGCGAGGCAGAGGACGAGGTCGTGCCCTGCGCTCTGCGCCGTCGCACGGCGCGGCGGGACGACGCCAGG
>JBMTAR010000188.1:0-4101 GCA_049428925.1 Gemmatimonadaceae bacterium | reverse complement strand
GGGTCGTGAAGTCCCTCTCCGCGGCCGCGCTGCCCGCGGTCACGCGGCCCGCCGTCGTCGGCGTGTCCGGTCGCGCCGATGTCCTCCGTCCGGTGGCGGAGATGTTCCTGGTCGCCACGGCTGACCGACGGATCCCTCCCGCGACCGGCCCACCGAACGCCTGAGTCGCCCGCGCCGTCCAATTGGCGCCCCCATCGTCGAGGCCCCGAGCCTCCGGTGCTGTTGCTCCCTCTCTTTCATCTAAACGGAGACGCCATGATGGCGTTGCGTTCGCTCGTGGGCCTCGTCGCCCTCGGCATCGCCTCCAGTTCGTTGCACGCGCAGCCTGGCGCGGTGCCCGTCCGGGGCGTCGTGCGGGACTCGGCGTCGGGCACGCCATTGGCTGCGGCCGTGGTGCGCCTCGTCGCCCTGCATCGCGAAGTGCGTACGCACGAGGACGGCCGCTTCGAACTCGGGCTGGTCCCCGCCGGTGAGCACGCACTGGTGGTGCAGCGCATCGGGTACCGCGCAGAGCGGCGGATCATCCGCGTCGCGACGGCCCCCATCGTTCTTGAGATCGCGCTCGCCGAGGCGCCGATGCAGGTGGCGGCGACGGTGGTGACGGGGCAGATCAGCGAGCGCGGCGCCGCGGACGCGCTCTCCACGACCAGCGTCCTCGCTGACGCCGCGCTCGATCGGCGGCTCGACGGGACCGTCGGGGCAACCGTGGCGGGGCTCCCCGGGGTGTCGGTGGGTCGGATGGGCCCGGCCACGGCGCGGCCCGTGGTCCGTGGGATGGGCGGGGACCGCGTGCTCATCCTCGAGGATGGGATGCGGCCCGGCGACCTCTCGTCCAGCTCGATGGACCACGCGGTGGCCATCGAGGCGCTGACCGCCGAGCGCGTGGAGGTCGTGCGTGGACCGATGTCGCTCCTGTACGGCTCGAGTGCCCTGGGTGGCGTGGTCAACGTGATCCGGGAAGAGATCCCGACGACCGTGGTTGACCATCTCCACGGGAGCTTCATCTCGCAGCTCAGCTCGGGGAACACGGGGGTGACCTCCGGCGGCGTGCTGGAGGCGCCACTTGGGGCGCTCGCGGTCCGTATCGAGGGCAGTGCGCGTCGTGACGGAGACGTGCGGACGCCGGTCGGTGTGCTCGCGAACACCGGGGCCACCGCGTTGAACGGTGGTCTCGCGGCCTCCCTCGTGCGCCCGTGGGGCTACGTCGGCGTCTCGTACCGCTTCTATGACAACGCGTACGGGCTGCCGGGTGGCTTCGTCGGAGCGCATCCTGGCGGCGTCGACATCGAGATGCGACGGCACACCGTGCGGGCGGATGCGGACTGGCACGGCGATGTCGGCATCGTCGAGTCCGCGCGGGCGACGCTCACCTTCACGGACTACCTGCACGACGAGGTCACGGGGAGCGGGGCGGTCTCGACGCGTTTCGCCCAGTTGATGACCGTCGGGGAGGCGGTGGTGCGCCATCGCCCCATCGCTGGCGGCATCACCGGCGCGTGGGGCCTCCGGATGCAGTACCGCGATGTCGCCCTCTCCGGGGCACTCCGGACCCCCTCCACCGCCGACTGGTCAGCCGGTCTCTTCGCCGTCGAGGAGGTGCAGCTCGGTCGGACACACGCGCAGGCGGGCGTGCGCTACGACCTCGGGCGCTTCATCCCGCTCGAGGAGGCGGATGTGGTGGTCGGCGGGGTGGCCACGCCGGCGCAACCGCGCACCTTCGGTTCTCTTTCCGCATCGGTGGGGGTGCTCCGTGAGCTCGGGGGGGGATTCCGCATCGGGTCCAACCTCAGCCGTTCCTTCCGGACTCCCGACTTCAATGAGCTCTACTCCGATGGCCCACACCTCGCCGCGTACTCGTACGATGTCGGGAATCCCCGGCTCGGGCAGGAGGTCGGCGTGGGGGTGGAGGCGTTCGTGCGCCTCGAGCGGGAGCGCGTGCGCGCCGAGGTGGCGGCGTTCAGCAACGGGATGCGTGGGTACATCTTCGCGCGGAACGTCGGCGAACTCGGCCGACAGGGCGAGCGCTGGAAGTTCCAGTACGTCAACGAGGACGCCCGGCTGTCGGGCGCCGAGGCCGACCTCTCGTGGACGCTTCGGGAGCACCTGGTCCTGGACGCGACCGCCTCGCTGGTGCACGGCACGATTTCCGGCACCCGTGACACGATTCCCGGGATCGGGGATGAGCCCGATCGGATCGAGTCGCGCTTTCTCCCCTTCATCCCTCCGCTCAACGGCCGGGTCGGTCTCCGGCACGAGACGGCGGCCTGGTCGGCAGGTGGGGCGGTCCGCTGGGCCGGCGCGCAGGAGCAGCTCGGGGATTTCGAGACGCGCACGGCAGGGTACGCCGCGCTCGATCTCTCCGTCGGCCGACGCTTTCTCCTGCGGGGGCGGCTCCACGCCCTCACGCTGCGCATCGACAACGCCCTCGATGCCGAGATCCGCGACCATCTCTCGCGCACCAAGCTGATCATCCCGGATATGGGCCGGAACGTGGCCCTGCTGTATCGCGTGCAGTTCTGACCGCACGCGTATCCTGTCGGCGCGGCAGGTCGCGCCTAGTTCATCACGGCGGCGCCCGACTCGCGCCGCGTCACACCACGTCACACCACTTCATACCACCTGAGGAGAGGAGTCCCCCCAATGTTCGCTCGCCTTCGCCGTTCCTCCCGATTCATCGTCGCGCTGGCTCTCGTCGGCCTCGCCGGCGCCTGCAAGGATTCCACGGGACTCGATGATCACGAGCCCGAGGTGGAGTCGATCCGTCTCACCTTCTCGAATGGGGCCGTCGTCACCATCTCGTCGACCGGCGCCGTGACGGGCACCGCCAGCATCACGGCCGGTGGGTCGCGCGGCGTGACGGCGGAGTTTCTCAATGCGGCAGGGCAGCCGGATGACCACGTGAGCGGCGAGGAGTTCCAGCTCGCCGTGACGCCCGGCACCGGCGTGACCTTCGCGCGGACCGCCCCCTTCGCGGGGACGCTCACCGCGGGCGGGACTGCGGGAACGGTCCCGGTGCAGTTCGGCCTGCTGCACATCGAGGAGAACCACGTGGACTTCGGCCCGTTCACCGTCAACGTGTCCGTCACGGGCGCGGGCGGGCAGTGAGCCGCTGATGTGA
Organism: Gemmatimonadaceae bacterium; assembly: GCA_049428925.1. Taxonomy (GTDB): domain Bacteria; phylum Gemmatimonadota; class Gemmatimonadetes; order Gemmatimonadales; family Gemmatimonadaceae; genus Pseudogemmatithrix. The sequence goes on along the minus strand of JBMTAR010000188.1, from coordinate 983 downwards.
TGCCGTGATGGTGCGCTGCGGCACGGGGGCGGTGATGGCATCGGCCATCGCCGCCCCTCGGCGTTCACGCGGCGGCGAATCCCCGTAGCTTCGCGAGCATTCGGCGGTCGTTCGTCACCATGTCATCCCCCTTCGGCGTTTCGAGGATCTTGGGGACGTCTCGCAGCCGTGGGTCCGTCATGATGCGCCGAAAGGGCGCATCGCCGATGTGCCCCTCACCGATGAGCGCGTGGCGATCCTTGCGCGAATCGAACGGCACCGCGGAGTCGTTGAGGTGCAGCACCCCCAGCCGCTCGAGCCCGATGACGTCGGCGAAGCGCGCCCAGACGCCGTCGTAGTCCGCGAGCAGGTCATAGCCGGCGGCGAAGACGTGCGCCGTGTCGAGGCAGACGCCGAGTCGGTGCTGAAGGCGTGTCGGGATCCGCTCGAGGAGCGCGGCCATCTCCTCGAAGGTGGAGCCGAGGACGGTCCCCTGACCGGCGGTGAGCTCCATGCAGAGGCGCGTCGGCCCCGGCGCCGCCTCGAGGGCCTCCGTGATGCCCTCGGCGTTGCGAGCGAGGCCGCTCGCTCGGTCGTCGATGAAGTTCCCGGGGTGCGACACCACGGCGTCGAGGCCGAGCGCGTGGCAGCGACGCAGCTCCCGCGTGAAGCTGTCAATCGAGCGGGCGCGCAGGGTGGCGTCTGGGGAGGCGAGGTTGATCAGGTAGGAGTCGTGCGACGTCGTGAAGCGGACGCCGCTCGCCGCGAGCGCTGTGCGGAAGGCCGCGGCCGTCTCGGCGTCGATCTCGGGTTCGCGCCACTGATTCGGCGTCTTGGTGAAGAGCTGGATGGCCGTGGCGCCAATCTCGTCGCCTCGGCCGGGGGTGAGCTGCGGGCCGCCCGCGCTGGAGATGTGCGCGCCGAGCAGGCCGCCGACCGAGGTCGCGGAGGAGTCACGTGTCACCGAGGCGGTCCGCGTTCCTGACGCCGCGTTGGTCTTCGCG
>JBMTAR010000187.1:0-4139 GCA_049428925.1 Gemmatimonadaceae bacterium | reverse complement strand
ACCTCACCAAGCAGGCGGCGGCGTATCGCCAGCTCTCCCTCGTGCTCCGGCGCCCGCCGGGTCGTGAGGCCTTCCCGGGCGACGTCTTCTATCTCCACAGCCGCCTCCTCGAGCGCGCGGCCAAGCTCTCGAACGACCCCAAGGTCGTCGACAACAAGACGATCTTCGCGCCGGGCGGCTCGCTGACCGCGCTCCCGATCATCGAGACGCAGGCCGGCGACGTCTCGGCCTACATCCCGACGAACGTCATCTCGATTACCGACGGCCAGATCTTCCTCGAGGCCGACCTCTTCTTCGCGGGCGTCCGCCCCGCCATCAACGTGGGCATCTCGGTGTCGCGCGTGGGCGGCTCGGCGCAGATCAAGGCGATGAAGTCGGTCGCCGGCCGTCTCCGTCTCGACCTCGCGCAGTACCGCGAGCTCGAGGCGTTCGCCGCCTTCGCGTCGGACCTCGACGCCGCCACCAAGAAGCAGCTCGAGCGCGGGGCGCGCACGGTCGAGATCCTCAAGCAGGGCCAGTACCAGCCGATGCCCGTCGAGCAGCAGGTGATGATCATCTTCGCGGTGACCAACGGTTTCATCGACGACGTCGAGGTCGCCAAGGTTCGCGACTGGGAGGCCGGGTTCCACGCCTACATGAAGGCGCAGTTCCCGAACGTCGGCGAGGCGATCCGGAAGGACAAGGCCGTCTCCAAGGAGACCGAGGCCGAGCTGCGCCGCGCGATCGAGCAGTACAAGGCCAGCCGCTAAGGCGACGTCACCATGGCGAAAGGCCGGGAACTCAAGGGGCGCATCAAGTCCGTCGAGAACACGCGCAAGATCACGCGCACGATGGAGATGGTCGCGACCTCGAAGATGAAGCGGGCCCAGGACCGCGTCGTCGCGGCGCGGCCGTACGCGCGTGCGCTCGGCGACGTCATCGCGAGCCTCTACAACCTGGAGCTGGCGGAGCGGTTCCCGCTCCTCCGGCAGCCGACGCTCGAGACGACCGCGGCGGTGGTGCTCCTGACCTCCAACCGCGGCCTCGCCGGGGCGTTCAACGCGAACCTCATCAAGGAGGCGCGGGCGCTGCTCGGCCGCCTCGAGGCGGCGGGGACGTCCGTCGAGCTGCACGTGGTCGGCAAGAAGGGTGCCGGTTACTTCAAGTACGTCGGCCGGGCGCTCGCCTCAGAGCGGTCTGACATCACCGATCGGCCCTCGGCCGCCGACGCGGCTTCGATCGTCGATGGCCTGATGTCGCGGTTCGTGGCCGGGTCGCTCGACGCGGTCTACGTCGTCGGCTCCCGCTTCAACTCCGTCCTCTCCACGCCCCCGACCGCGGAGCGGGTGCTGCCCGTGCAGCCCCCCGCCGGCGCCGCGGGTGCGAAGGACTACCTCCTCTACCCCTCGGCTGAGGCCATCCTCACCGAGCTCCTCCCCTCGTACGTGCGCAACGCGGTCTACCGCGCGCTCGTGGAGACCGCGGCCGCCGAGCAGGCCGCGCGCCGGACGGCGATGAAGAGCGCCACCGACAACGCCGGCGAGATGCTCACCCTCCTCCGTCGCACCTACAACCGCGCCCGCCAGGCGCAGATCACGCAGGAGATCGCCGAGATCGTCGGCGGTGCCTCCGCGCTCCAAGGCTGATCCCAACTATGACGACTACCACCACGACCACCGGCAAGATCGTCCAGGTCATCGGACCCGTCCTCGACGTCGAGTTCGCCTCCGGCGAGCTCCCCGAGCTCTACAACGCGCTCGAGATCGCGGCCACCACCGACAGCGGGCAGACGGTCCGCGTCGTCGCCGAGGTGCAGCAGCACATCGGGCGCAACCAGGTGCGCGCCGTCGCGATGAGCACGACCGATGCCGTCGTCCGCGGGATGGACGTGACCGACACCGGCGCGCCGATCAGCGTGCCGGTCGGCGCCGCCGCCCTTGGCCGCATCCTCAATGTGCTCGGTGAGCCGGTCGACAACGGCGCCGCCATCCCGGCCGAGACGCCGCGGTGGCCGATCCACCGCAAGCGCCCCGACTTCGTGGCGCTCGAGCCGAAGACCGAGGTCTTCGAGACGGGCATCAAGGTCATCGACCTCTTCGCCCCCTTCGTGAAGGGCGGGAAGATCGGGCTCTTCGGCGGCGCCGGCGTCGGCAAGACCGTCGTCATCATGGAGCTCATCAACAACGTCGCCAAGGGCCACGGCGGCAAGTCGGTCTTCTGCGGCGTGGGGGAGCGCACGCGCGAGGGGAACGACCTCTTCCTCGAGATGAAGGAGTCGGGCGTCATCGACAAGGTGGCGCTGATCTACGGGCAGATGAACGAGCCGCCGGGTGCGCGCCTCCGGGTCGGCCTCTCCGGCCTCACCGTCGCCGAGTACTTCCGCGACCAGGAGAAGGCGGACGTCCTCGTCTTCATCGACAACATCTTCCGCTTCACGCAGGCGGGCTCGGAGGTCTCCGCACTCCTCGGGCGTATGCCGAGCGCCGTGGGCTACCAGCCGACGCTGGCCACCGAGATGGGCGAGCTCCAGGAGCGCATCACCTCGACGCGCGACGGCTCGATCACCTCAGTGCAGGCCATCTACGTCCCCGCCGACGACATCACCGACCCGGCGCCCGCGACGGCCTTCGCCCACCTCGATGCGACGGTCGTGCTCTCGCGCGCCATCACCGAGCTCGGCATCTACCCGGCCGTGGACCCGCTTGCGTCGGGCTCGCGCATCCTCGATCCGCAGTTCGTCGGCGAGCGCCACTACAAGGCGGCGACCTCGGTGCAGCGCATCCTGCAGCGCTACAAGGAGCTCCAGGACATCATCGCGATCCTCGGCATGGACGAGCTCAGCGAGGACGACAAGAAGATCGTCGGCCGCGCGCGCCGCATCCAGCGCTTCATGTCGCAGCCCTTCCACGTGGCCGAGCAGTTCACCGGCCGCCCGGGCAAGTACGTGAAGCTCGAGGAGACGGTGAGCTCGATCGAGCGCCTCGTCGCCGGCGAGTTCGACCACCTGCCGGAACAGGCCTTCTTCATGGCCGGCGGGATCGAGGACGTCGTCGAGAACGCGAAGGCGCTGCAGAAGTGAGCGGAATGCTCAAGGTCTCCGTCATCTCCCCCGAGGCCACCCTCTTCGAGGGGGAGGCCGCGTCGGTCACGGCCCCTGCCTTCGATGGTGAGGTCGGCATCCTCCCGCAGCACGCGCCGATGGTGACGGTGCTCGGGACGGGGGAACTCCGCATCGGGGATGGGACGGCGCGCTTTCGCGTCGAGGGCGGGTTCCTTCAGGTCGTCGACGACGTCGTCCGGGTCGTCACCGAGAAGGCCAGCCGCACCTGACCGTCCGCGGGAACTGATGCCCGCGGTCCGGAGTAATCGTCAGAGGGTCGGGGATCCCGCGGGATTCCCGACCCTCGTCGCGCCCCACCACCTGCTGTGAGTCCCCTCATGCGTCGCCTCCTTCGCCTCGCCGCCGCTGCGTCCCTCCTGGGCCCCGTCGCCGTCCCCGTTGGGGCGCAGGCGGCGTTCTACCCGGCCCTCCAACCCAGCCGCATCGCGGTGCGGGAGTACACCTTCGCCGTGGCGGACCTCAGTGGGGGCGGGACGGCCCTCGTCTTCCAGTGGCGCGAAGGGCTCGGCCGTCCGGGTCTCCAGTTCACGATGGACGGCGGAATCGTTGATGCCGACATCCCGGGCAGCGCCACCCAGCTCGCCATCGGGGCGGGGCTCGCGTACCAGGCGATGACCGCGACGGCCGACCTGCCCTTCGATGTGGTCCTCGGTGGCGGAATCGGTATCGCGACCGGTGAGGCGACGACCACCCGCATCCCGTTCGGGGCGACGGTCGGGCACCGCTTCGCGCTCGACGAGCGCGTCGCGATCTCCCCGTTCATCGCGCCGCGCATCAGTTGGAACCGACTCGCCGACGGCGGGGTGACGACCACCGACACGGACATCGAGGTCGACCTCGGGGCGACGGTGGAGTTCACGTCGATGGTCGCCATGCGCCTCGCGGCGATCATCGGCGACAACAATGCCTTTGCGCTCGGGCTGGCACTGACGCCGAAGGGATTGAAGCGGTAGACCTTTCCCGTCCGCGTCGAGGCTATCGGGGCGGATGGGAGGGCGGCTCGACACACCGGGGGGCGTCCAGCGGACGGGAGAAGAGG
>JBMTAR010000186.1:0-4166 GCA_049428925.1 Gemmatimonadaceae bacterium | reverse complement strand
GCACCTTCGCCTGCAGGTCCATCTTCACCGTGGTGCCACGATAGGTCTCGACGTGTTCCGTCTCGCCGCCGTGGCCCTGCACCTTGCTCACCGTGAGGCCGCGCACGTCGGCGCGATAGAGGGACTCGAGCACCGCGGTCAGGCGCTCCGGACGGATGATCGCGACGACGAGTTTCATGCGCGGTTCCCGCGGGGGGTGGTCGGATCGAGGACGAGGATCGCGCCCTCGCCGTCGGAGTAGCCCTCCTCACCGTGTTGGCCGACATCGATTCCCGCGGCCTCATCGCGCGCGGGGATCCGGAGCGGCGTGACGGCGCGGACGAGGCGGAGGATCAGCCAGGTCGCCGCCGCGGTCCACGCGATCGTGGCGGTGACCCCGAGGGCCTGCAGGCGCAGCGGACGTGTGGCGCCCTCCAGCAGCCCCGCTGGCCCGCCCCAGGCGGTCGACGTGAAGACCCCGGTGAGCAGCGCCCCGACGATGCCGCCGGTGCCGTGCGCCCCGACCACGTCGAGCGAGTCGTCGAGCGCCGTCCGCACGCGCCAATGGATGACGAACTGGCAGGGGATCGCGGTGAGCGCGCCGATCGCGAGTGCGGCGAGCGGGCTCACGAACCCGCACCCCGGCGTGATGGCGACGAGTCCCACGACGATCGCCGTGCCCGCGCCGACCGCGGTCGCGCGACCGAAGCGTCGATACTCGAGCACCATCCAGGTCACCACCGCCGCGATCGGCGCGAGGATCGTGTTGACGGTGGCCTGCACGGCCGTGCCGTTCACCGCGAGCGCGCTCCCGCCGTTGAACCCGACCCATCCGAACCAGAGGAGCGCGGCGCCGGTGAGCATCATCGGCACGTTGTGCGGCAGGAAGGCCTGACGGCCATGATCGTGTCGGGGCCCCACCATCGTCGCCGCGACCCAGGCGGCGGTGCCGGCGGTGATGTGGACCACCGTCCCGCCCGCGAAGTCGAGGATGCCGAGGCGTTCCATCCACCCGCCACCCCACGCCCAGTGCGCGACCGGCGCGTACACGAGGAGGCTCCACCCCGCGAGGAAGAGGAGGTACGCGGTGAAGCGCATCCGCTCGACGATCGCGCCCGAGATGAGCGCGGCGGTGATGATCGCGAAGGTCCCCTGATACGCGAAGTAGAGCAGGTGCGGAATCGTCTTCCCCTCACGGAGTTCGAGATCCACCCCCTTCAACAGCGTGTGACCGAATCCCCCGATCAGTTCGCTGCCTGGGGCGAACGCCAGGGAATACCCGACGGCCGCCCAGAGGAGCCCAATCAGCCCGAGCGCCACGAGCGACATCATCATCGTGTTCAGGATGCTCTTCGCACGGACGAGGCCGCCGTAGAAGAGTGCGAGCGCCGGCGTCATCAACAGCACGAGTGCTGTGGCCACGATCACGAACAGGGTGTCAACCGGATTCATCCCTCGTTAACTTCCCATCGATGCGTCGCGTTCCCGTCCTCGCGCTCCTCTGCCTCCTCGGCCTCCCGGCTGAGGCGCAGCAGCGCGCGCAGTCCTCGCGGCCGGTGGCACGGCGACCGATAGCGTCGGTGGCGGCCCGCAAGCCGAACCCACGCGGCCCCTTCGCGCGGGGCATCGACTCGGTGGAGGTCCACGCCGATTCGCTCGTCGCGCAGTCCCGCTCCCTCCTCGGGATTCGCTACGTCTGGGCGGGAGCGACCCCGGAGCGCGGGCTCGACTGCAGCGGCCTCGTGCAGTACGTGTTCGGCCGGCTGGGGCTGACCCTGCCGCACAGCGCGGCACAGCTCGCGACCCTCGGCGCCTCCGTGCCGAATGACACGTCGGCGATGCGCCCCGGTGACCTGATGGTCTTCAGTCAGGGCCGGAGCCAGCGGATCTCCCACGTCGGCATTTATGTGGGCCAGGGGAGGATGATCCATGCCTCGTCGACGCAGCGACGGGTCATCGAGGTCCCCGTCATCAACTACCGCGCGCTCCGCCTCCGTGATGTGCGCCGCGTCGTCACGCTCGCCGCGGCGCCCTCCGTGGATTCCCTCGGGGCGAACCGCCCGTAAGCGGGTCGCCCCGTCGCGGGCCGTTCGTCAGCGCGTCGCGTCCGGCGCGATTCGCTCGTAGGGCTTCGGCACCGTCACCGAGTCGCCGTTCATCGCCCGGAGCAGCAGCGCGGCCCGCGCCCGCATCTCCGCCGGGCTGTCCTTCGGTGTCGACACCCGAGGTGTCGCGAGGGTCGCGGCGAGCTCGGCGGCCTGCGCGGCGTTCAGATCCTTCGCCGCGATGCCGAAGTAGGCCTGCGCCGCCGCTTCGATGCCGTAGAGCCCCGTGCCGTACTCGGCCGTGTTGAGGTAGAGCTCCAAGGCGCGGTCCGGGGAGATGGCGCCGGCGAGCCGTCGCGCGGCGAAGAGTTCGCGCACCTTGCGCAGGATGCCGTTGTCCGCAGGGAGCCAGAGCTGCTGCGCGAGGAGCTGGTAGAGGGATCCGCTACGCCCGACCACGTCCATCCGCTGGCGGAGGCGCGGGAGCACGGCGAAGAGATCAGACCGATCGACGGCGTTGCCGGCGTCGAACGCATCGCGCGGATAGCCAAGGGCGCGACGCATCCCGACCCAGTCGAGGCCGGGGCGGTCACGGAAGGCGGGATCCTGCGCGAGGCGCGCGGCCTCGAGCATCACCGGCGCAATCTCGGCGAGTGGCACCGGCGTGTAGGTCCGGCAGCTCGCGAGATCCTTCCGGATGCCGTCGCAGGGCCCACGACCGCGGACCTGATTGCGCCGCACCGCCGCTTCGGCCGCATCCTCCCGCATCCGCATCAGCGCGGTCACGGACGGGGTGGTGCTCTCGAGACCGGTCGGACGGGGGAAGCAGCCGACCCAGAGGAGGAAGCCGCTGAGCGCGACGTAGCGGAGTTTCGGCAGCCGAAGCCGAGCGCCGCGGCCGTCATCACGAGTCAGGACACGCTTCCACCACGGCACCTGCGCGGCGGGTGCGGCGGGCGCATTGACCGTCGTCGCCAACCCGGTGGGAATCCCGCCGGCGGGCGTCGGTGGCCGATACGGGAGGTCGCCGGGGACGGGCGTTCCGGTCGGTGTCGCGGCCCCGGGACGCGCCATCCGCACGGTCGCGGCACGGGCCCCCGCGCTCATCGGAGTCGTCCGCACGGGGCCCGGACCGACGCCGGCGGAGACGCCGGTCGCATAGCCGCGCAGCACGAGCCGCATCCACTCCTCGTCCGCCTCGCCGAAGCCGCGGAAAATCCGCGCCACCTCGTCGAGATCGGTGAAGCGGTCCTCCGGCGCCTTCTCGAGCATCCGCATCACCGCGTTCGCCATCTCCGCGGGGACGTCGGGCCGCAGCGGGTGGATGGGCGGCGGCGGATCCGCGTGATGTTGGAAGATGAGCGACACCACGGAATCGCCCTGGAACGGCGGCTTCCCGGTCAGCAGCTCGTACGCGACGCAGCCGAGCGAGTACTGGTCCGACGCGGCGGTGGTCGTGCGCGAGCCCATGCTCTGCTCCGGGCTCATATACGTCGGCGTGCCCATCGCGGAGCCGGTCGCGGTCAGCGCCTGCGAATCCTGGACCTTGGCGATGCCGAGGTCGGTGACGACAATCCACCCCTCTTTGTCCAGCATCAGGTTGCTGGGCTTGATATCCCGGTGGATGATCCCGCTGCGATGCGCATACGCGAGCGCGTCGGCTGCCTGATACATCATGCGTCCGATCACGGGGATCGGCAGCGGGCCTGCCTGCTTGACGACGGAATCGAGCGCCTTGCCGTCGATGAACTTCATCACGAAGAAGATGAGGTCCCGCTCCTCTCGCACCGCGTACACCGGGATGATGTGCGGGTGGTTGAGTCGTGCACCGGTCCGCGCCTCGCGCAGGAATCGATCCACCATCTCCTTCCCGGAGTCGAAGAGCTCCGGCGACATCACCTTGATGGCGACTTGGCGATCGAGTGAGAGGTCGTGGCCCAGATAGACGGCGGCCATCCCGCCGCGCCCGAGCTCACGATCGACGCGGTACTGCCCGGCGGTCGCCTCGGCGAGGCGCGCGAGCATCGCGTCGCTGCTCCCCGAGGTTCGGGGGACCACCACGGTCTTGTCGACCGAGTTCGGTGGAGCGGGTGGGATGGGCGTCGTCTCGTCAGTCATCAGGGTGGCTCGGGTGCGGTGCAG
>JBMTAR010000185.1:0-4179 GCA_049428925.1 Gemmatimonadaceae bacterium | reverse complement strand
AGACGAGCGTGACGACGGCGAGGCCGATGAGGAGGCGGATGATGCGATCGGCGGGACCTTCGTTGAGGGGCAGCATGGTGGACTCCGAGCGGTTGGAGGAAAAGAGCGGCACGCTCCGCCTTGCCACGATGACGCCATCGCGACCAGATGACCGTCCGGCGGACGCCGCTCACCCATCGGGGAAACCCGGACCCTGCTGCCGAGGTATACATTCGTGCGTCCTTCCACCCCATCTGGACCCCGCCATGCGCCCCTTCCTCGCCTCGCTCCTCCTCCTTCCTGAGCTGGTCCTCGGCCAGGCGGCGACGCCGCCCGCCGGGTCCGCCACCGCGCCCTCCCGCATCGCCCGTGTCGTCGTGACGCCTGCGGTGCGCGAAGTCACCGCGGGCGACACTCTCCGGCTGCGCGCCGAGGCACGGGACGCCAACGGCGCGTTGGTGACCGGCGTGCAGTTCCGGTTCAGCGCGACGGGCGGGCGCTTCGAGGGGAACGTCGACCAGGACGGCCTCGTCACCAGCGGCTCGACGGGGATATTGCCCGTCGCCGTGGCGGCGATTCTCCCGGGTGAGCGGCCGGTGGTGGAGCGGCTCGAAGTGCGGATGGTGCCCGGCCCCGCGGCGCGGATCGCCATCGTCCCCGCGCCCGCGCGACTCGTGCCCGGTCAGCGGATCCGCCTCACCGGCGAGGTCTACTCGCGGCTCGATGATCGGCGTGCCGACCGGGTGACGTGGCGCTCCTCGAACCCGGCCGTCGTCCGCGTGAACGAGGCGGGGCAGGTCACCGCCGTCGCCGCGGGCCGCGCCACCCTCACCGCCGCGGTCGGCACGGTGTCGCAGACCCTCGCGGTGCAGGTCCTCCCGACCGCGGTCGCGAGCCTCACCGTCACGCCGGGCATCACCGATGGTCGCACGGGGGACGTGATCCGCTTCCGCGCCGTGGCGAAGGACGCGGCAGGCCGCGAGATCGCGGGGCTCACGCCGACCTGGAGCTTCACGCCGGGCCAGGGGCTGCTGGAGCCCGACGGCACCTTCGTGGGTTACGAGGCGGGGGAGTACACGGTGACCGCCTCGTTCGGGAACCGGACCGCTGAGGCGGCCGTGACCCTCACCGCGCGCGACGTGCGCCGCCCCCTCTCCGTGGTGGGCCGGCTCCCGCGGACCCGCTTCACCACCGAGGAGGTCTGGATCCATCCGAACGGCGAGGTCGCCTACCTCGGCTCCGGCTCGGGCGGTGACGTGCTCTACACGATCGACATCTCGAATCCGGCGTCGCCCGTCGTCACCGACTCGATCGTCGCGAACACGCGGCGCGTCAACGACGTGATGACGACGCCCGACGGGAAGTTCCTCGTCTTCACCCGCGAGGGAGCGGCCGACCGGAAGAACGGCGTCGTCTTCGCCTCGCTCGAGGACCCGCGCCACCCGAAGCCGATCAGCGAGTTCACCGACGGCGTCACCGCCGGCGTGCACTCGAGCTTCATCTACAAGGATCCGCGCTACGGCCAGCACGTCTTCCTGACGAACGACGGCACCGGCGCGCTCCACGTGCTCAACATCGACGATCCCGCGCAGCCGCGGCAGGTGGGGCTCTGGAAGACGGAGAACCGCCCTGATGTGGGCCGCACGCTGCACGACATCGACGTGCAGGACGGCCTCCTCTACGGCTCGTGGTGGAATGACGGCCTCGTCATCCTCGACGTCGGCAACGGCATCAAGGGCGGCACCCCGAGCAACCCCGTGATGGTGGCTCAGTACAAGTACGACCTCAACTCGCTCTATCGGCAGGTGGAGGCCGCAGGCGGCCCCGGCTTCATCCGTGGGACGCACACGGCGTGGCGGCACCGCAACTATGTGTTCATCGCCGACGAGGTCTTCCCCGCGAGTGGCGTGCAGGGCGCGCGGGACGCCGCGGCGGGCCGCGCCTACGGACGACTCCAGGTGATCGACGTCTCCGACGTCACGAACCCGAGGAGCGTGGCGTTCTACGAGCCGGAGTTCGGTGGCGTGCACAACGTCTGGGTGGCCGGCGACTCGCTCTACATCGGCGCGTACAACGGCGGGTTCCGCGTCTTCGACGTCTCCGGTGAGCTGCGTGGCGACCTCCGCGCGCAGGGGCGCGAGATCGGCCACCTCAACACCGCGGACCTCAACGGCTTCGTGAAGAACGCCGCGATGACCTGGGGCGTCGTGGTCAACAAGAAGGACGGGCTCGCCTACGTGAACGACATGTACAACGGCCTCTGGATCGTGCGGATCGAGCCGAAGGCCAGCGTGATCCCGTGACACGGGCGCGGCGCATCCTCTGCGCCGTCGGCGCGATCAGCGGGCTGGGCGGTGTCGCGGCCGCCCAGCCCGCGACGCCTCCCGCCCGCGAGTATCGCGCCACCGTCGTCTCCGAGTCGGTCGACGAGGTCGCGACGATCGTCTTCGGCCCGGATGGCGCCCGCGTAGAGCGCACGGCGCAGATCGGGCTCTCCCTGATCGACCCCGACGGCCCGCACGGCATCGCCATCGCCCCGGATCAGCGGACCTATGTGGTCACCACCGCGCACGGGATGCCCGGCGGCAGCCTCTGGAAATACCGCGTGGGGACCGAGGGACCGATCGGTCGTGCGGTGCTGGGCAACTTCCCCGCCACGGTGCAGATCAGCCCCGACGGCTTCTATGCCTGGGCGGTGAACTTCAACCTCCACGGCGACATGGTGCCCTCGAGCGTCTCCGCCGTGGCCATCGATGAGATGGTGGAGGTCGCCCGGATCGAGACCTGCACGATGCCGCACGGCTCGCGCCTCTCCACGGACGGCACGCGGCACTACTCGGCGTGCATGATGGATGACCTCCTCGTCGAGATCGACACGCGCGGGTTCCGCGTGGCACGGCACTTCGCCCTCGCCGCGGGCCAGGAGATGGGGATGGTCGGTGCCCCGCCCCGTCGCGGCGCCGAGTCGCACGCGGGGCACGACATGGGCGGGCACGGGATGACGCCCCCCGCGCCGGGTGACGTCGGCTGCTCGCCCACGTGGGCACAGCCCTCCCCCGACGGGCGACGCGTCTGGGTGGCCTGCAACAAGTCGAGCGAGCTCGTGGAGATCGACGTGTCGGCGTGGTCACTCGTGCGCCGGATTCCCGCCGGCGCCGGGATCTACAACCTCGCGACGACCCACGACGGGACGCGCGTGATCGCGACGAACAAGCGGGACCAGTCGGTCTCCGTCTTCGACGCGGCGAGCGGCCGCGAGCTCGCGCGCATCCGCACCTCCAAGCGCGTGGTGCACGGCGTCGCGGTCACCGCCGACGACCGCTACGCCTTCGTCACCAACGAAGGGGTGGGGTCGGAGAAGTCGACCGTGGATGTCATCGATCTCCGGGCGCTCACGCGCGTGGCGAGCGTGGAGGTGGGGCAGCAGGCGGGTGGGGTGGACGTCTGGAAGTGAGTGGGTCGCTCGTAGCCGTCGCCGCAGGCTGAACTCGGCCGCACCTGCAGGCTGCGCGATCTCGTCCGCGCAATCCGAGTCTTAGAGCATCAGCTGCGTAGCGCCCGCCCGCTCCGTTCGCCCCGTGCCCCGCCTTCCACCGCCACCACCCCGTTCACCAACGTCGCAAGGAACCCGACCGGGTACTGAAACGGATCGGCGAAATCGGCGCGATCCCCCACGCGATCCGGATCGAACACCGTGAGGTCCGCGAACGCGCCCGCCCGCAGCACGCCACGATCGGTGAGCCGCACGCGAGAGGCGGGGAGCACCGTCATCTTGTGCACCGCCTGCTCGAGCGTGAGCACGCCGCGTTCCCGCACATAGCGTGCAAGCACGCGCGGGAAGCTCCCGGCCCCACGCGGATGCGGCATCCCACGGCGCGCGGGCCCGCTCACCGCGTACGCCCCGCCGTCTGACGCGACCATCCCCTGCGGGTGCGCGTAGATGCGCTCGAGGTTCGGCTCGGTCATCGCGAACCCGATCATCCCCACCGAGCCGTCGTTTCGGCGCAGCATCGCGACGCTGAGGTCGTACGGTGCCACGCCGAGCGCGGCGGCGTAGGCCCCGAGCCGCTTCCCCTCGGCCGGCTTGTCCTCCGCCGCTGAGACGCTCGCGATCTGCACATTGTCCCAGCCACCGATGAGCTCGGCGTTGTCGAGTGCCTCGGCCCGGATGCGCGCCGCGGTGGCCGGATCCTCGAGGCG
>JBMTAR010000184.1:0-4227 GCA_049428925.1 Gemmatimonadaceae bacterium | reverse complement strand
CGTCACGAGATTGACCGGTTCCATCACAGCCCCGAGGTCGTTCCGGCCGACGAACGGCGCACGTGGGGCGAGTGGCACTACTTCAACGTCCTGTCGGCGGACCGGCGCCGCTGGGCCTTCCTGACGCTTGCGGTCGGCGGTGACGTGCCGCGTGGGGAGTGGGGCGGACAGGTGCTCCTGACGGTGCACGAGCAGGGGAAGGGGGAGCGCCGCTTCGTGCGGCTCGTGCCGTCGCGCGAGATCGCGCTCGATACCACGCGCGCCGACCTCGCCCTCGGCGAGGACCGGGTGGAGGTGCTCCCGGATGGCCGGTATCGGGTGACGGCGCACGCGCGGGAGGAGGGGACCGGCGCACCGGCGACGATTTCGCTCACCGTCACACCCACGGCGAACGCGTACTTCCCCGGTGCGAGCATCGGCGGCGAGGCGCTCGTGAGCGGCTATACCGTCCCCGCGCTCCGCGCCGACGCCGACGGCGAGCTCTGCGTGGCCGGGCGCTGTGAGCGCTTCGCCGGGGCGCAGTCGTATCACGACCACAACTGGGGGGTCTGGCGCGACGTGCAGTGGGAATGGGGCGCGGCGCGAGCGGGAGCGTACACGCTGCTCTACGGCCGGGTGCATCGCGGCGGGGCGGACGACGTCCGCGAACCGCTCTTCCTCTATCTGGTCGACTCGCTCGGTTTCCGCGCGGTGTTCCGGCCAACCACGATCCGCTACGAGGACGGCGGGACGCGCGTGGTGGAGGGGCGCACCATCCGCGTGCCGGCCCGTGCGGAGATGGTCGATGCCCGCGGTGCGGACACCCTCCGTCTCACCCTGGCCATCGAGGACGCGATGGCGAGCGACCTGCGGCGCACGCGGGGCAGCACCAGTGGCGCCCCGGCGATGGCCGTGCGCACGATCCTCGTCCAGATGAAGGGTGTCGCACGGCTGAGTGGTCGGCTCGATGGCCGGCCCATCTCCGGTGAAGGGACGGGGTTCTTCGAGACGTATCGGTAGGGGAGGGCCGGTGACGCCTAGGCCGGGTCGTCGAGTCAATTCGGAAGAGGACGCGCTCCCGTAACCTCGGACCGGCGCGTCGCGTCTGCTTCGCACACCCCAGCCCTCTGTCGCATGCGCTCGCATCGCCTTGTGGTCATCGTGGCCTCCGTTCTCGCGCTCGGCGCCTGTGGAGGGGCGAGTCCCACGGATCCCCCGACATCGGGTGGCACAACGGGGGGGACCTCTGGAGGGACGGGGGGCACCGCTGATCTCTCCCAGTTCTTTATCTCACCCGAGCTCTGCAAGGACACCCAGGGTCCGGACTGCACGCGACTCCGGCTCGGCAATCCCTTCCTGACGACGACGGCGCCGGCGGTGGGGAAGCTCTTCTCGTGCAGCGCGGGCAATCCGAACGCACCCGGCAGCATCACCAGCCGCATCACCTGGATCGACAACGCCGCCGGCACCTGGAATCTGCTCCGGAAACCGTTCCTGCCCGGTGGGAGCTTTTCGCCAGGGAACGGCACCGCGACGCTTTCGGTGAGCGGGGAGACGCGCACCATCGTCGTCACCAACCTCCCCGTCGACGGCAAGATCGGAAATTGGCCGATGACGCAGTATGCGGCGTTGACGGCCATTGACCCGAATCCCGGGACGCCCGCCGCGCGCAACTACAGCTTCACTATCCCAGTCGCCCCCACCGTCGCCGCCACCCCGACCTGTGTCTCGCTCGGTGCGATCGGCGTGACGCTGAACGGCGTGGTCCTCTACAATGCGGTCGATGCCCGTGGTGACGATGCCGTCGCGAATGAGATTGTCGATGTGTACGGTGGGCACCCCGCGATGTCGGACTACCACTATCACTTCGTGCCCGAGCGCCTCGATGCCGCGCCACTGGCCGACGGCCACTCGGGACTCGTCGGCTATCTCCGTGACGGCTTCGGCCTCTACGGCTACAAAGGGGTCGGGGGCATCGAGCTCACCAACGCCGACCTGGACGAGTGTCACGGGCACACGCATGCGTCCATCGGCTACCACTATCACGCGACGATGGAGTACCCGTACACCATCGGGTGCTACAAGGGCACGCCGCGCTAAGGCGTCCGCTGTGGAGTGCGCTCGTCATCGCGCCAGCGGCGCTCGGCGGTATCGACGGCCGTGGAGACGCGGCTCACGCTGAGCAGGATCGTGGGCCCCAGCACCACTGGGAGGATGAGCATCACCACGTGCAGGACGCGGTCGGTCGCGCCGTGCGCGGCGCGCCACATCATCACCTGCACGAGCCCCATCACGACCATCACCAGCAGCGACGTCAAATCCAGGGTCGACTGCATCACGGCGATCACCGGGGCCTGATACGACCGCGGGAGTCGCAGGAATCGATCCTTGTCCGGGAAGTTGAAGAGCTGTGGTCGCTTCGGCAGGGCGTAGACGACGGTGAGCAGCAGGAGGTGGATGCCGAGCGTGATGAACGGGAGCCCGAACCAGCTCTGGATCGACTTCGCCCGGACACCGGTCACCACCCCGTTGAAGTCGAAGTTCGTCGGAATCTGCGGAGGAAGATCGGCATAGGTCGCGAACGCGAAAGCCAGCATCAGCGCGAGGACGCCGAAGGGGAGGATGCGGAGGATCGGCATCGCGGGCGCTCGTCAGGGCTGGCGCGCGAGCGCGCGGAGCCCCTGATGTAGGTATTGCACCCGCCCCGACGTGTCACGGACGAGGAGTAGCTCGATCGAATCCCCAGTCGGCACCACCAGCCGGAGCCGATCCTCACCCACCAGCACGGCGGTCAACGTCGCGCCACGTTGTGTGACTCGGAGGGAGTCGATGTCCGCTGTGATGGTCACACGTGAGGCGCCTTGCGCGTAGGTGCCGGCGACCTGCGCCCGCTCCGTCGCCGTCCCCGCGCGTGGGGCTGTCGTGGTGGGCGCCGTCGGCCGCGGCAGGCCGAGCACACGCTCGCGGACGGCCGCCTCGATCTCGGGCATCGGCCCGCCGGATTTATTGTCGAGGATCACGAGGGCGCTCCGGCGGTCTGGCCACATCGTCACCGTCGCGTCGAACCCGTTGATCGCGCCGCCGTGCGCCCACTGACGCACTCCATTCCGCGACCCGATCACGAGGCCGTACCCGTAGCGGGCCACGGCATCACCGGGCACCGCCTGATGGCCTGTCGTCATCTGCGCGACGGTCGACGCAGCGAGCACGCGTCGGCCATCGAGCTCGCCACCCTGCATCAGCGCCGTCGCGAAGCGCGCGAGCTCCCCGGCGGTGGAGAAGAGGAATCCTGCCGCCCACTGCGCGGTGTTCTCCGTGAACGGCCGAACGACCAGTGCCCGCTCGTCCGGTCCACCGAGGTGCCCCTGCGCGAAGTCGGTCGTCATCGCCTCGAGCGGTCGGAAGGTCGACCGGGTCATCCCGAGGGGGCGCAGCACGCGACGTTCCGCGAGCGTGCCGAACCGACCGTCGCCGGCGCGCTCGGCAACGTATCCTGCCATCGCGAAGCCGGGGTTGGAGTAGGAAAGGATGCGACCCGGCTCGGTGAAAAAGAGCGTGTCCGCGACCTCACGCATCACCTCACCCAGCGCACCCTCACCCATGCGCCCGTAGGCGACGGCGTGGTCGAGCCAGCCGGCGGTATGTGTGAGGAGCTGGTGCGTGGTCACCCGCCCGACGCGGCGACTCGCCAACTCCGGGACGTAGCGGTCAATCGGAGCCTGCAGGTCGAGCGTCCCGGACGCGACGAGTTCGCCGAGCGTGGCGGCGGTGATCATCTTCGTCACCGAGCCGACGCGGAAGAGCGTCTGCGTCGTGACGGGGCGCCTCAGCTCGGCATCGGCGAGGCCCTGCGCGCGCTCATAGACCACCTGCCCGTCGACCACCACCGCGACCTGGACGCCTGGCGTCCCAGTCCGCGCGAGCGCCCTCGTGATGGTGCTGTCAAGCGCAGGTGCCCACGCCGGGGTCGACTGGGCGAGCCCCAGGTGCGGGAGCGAGACGAGCAGGGACAGCATCGTCGCGACGGTGTGTCGCGGGGAACGGACGGTGGCCGCAGGCGGCATCGGGGTCAGCGGGTGGCGATGAGGGTGGTGGTGAGCCAGTCGGCGAGCGTGCCCATTACCTCGCCATCGATGCGCGGATTGGTGAGTCGGGCGTAGCCACCGGGGAAGCCCACGGGGTCACGGAGGAAGAGGTGGTTCCGCTCGGGGAAGATCCGCAGCGTCACGCGCGTGTTGCC
This sequence comes from Gemmatimonadaceae bacterium, assembly GCA_049428925.1. Classification (GTDB taxonomy): domain Bacteria; phylum Gemmatimonadota; class Gemmatimonadetes; order Gemmatimonadales; family Gemmatimonadaceae; genus Pseudogemmatithrix. The sequence continues at coordinate 8 of JBMTAR010000184.1, read as the reverse complement.
CGCCGTGC
>JBMTAR010000183.1:0-4262 GCA_049428925.1 Gemmatimonadaceae bacterium | reverse complement strand
CCCCACCCCCCCCCGCCACCGGATCCCGAGGGCCCGGATCGCCATGGCTACTTGAGGAACTGCTCCGGCGCGTGGTACTCCATCCCGAACGCCTCGGCGACGCCCTGATAGGTCACCTTGCCGTCGACGGCGTTGAGCCCCTTGAGGAGGGCCGAGTCCTCGCGGAGCGCCTGCTTCCACCCCTTGTTCGCGAGCTTCAGTGCGTACGGAAGGGTGGCATTGGTGAGCGCGAGGGTCGAGGTGCGCGGCACGCCGCCCGGCATGTTCGCGACGCCGTAGTGGATGATTCCATCCACCGTGTAGACCGGGTTCTCGTGCGTCGTGGCCTTGATTGTCTCCACGCAGCCGCCCTGGTCGATCGCCACGTCGACAATCACAGCGCCCGGCCGCATCGTCTTGAGGTCCTCACGACGAATGAGCTTCGGCGCCTTCGCGCCCGGGAGCAGCACGCCGCCCACCACGAGGTCGGCCGTCGCGATCTGCTCGAGGATGTTCTGCCGATTCGAGAAGATCAGCTGCACGTTCGACGGCATCACGTCGCTGAGGTAGCGCAGCCGGGGGAGCGAGGTGTCGAGGATGACGACCTTGGCGCCCATCCCCGCGGCCATCTTCGCCGCGTTCACACCCACGACGCCGCCGCCGAGGATGACGACCTTCGCCGGCGGCACACCCGGCACGCCGCCGAGGAGCACGCCACGACCGCCGTAGAGCTTCTCGAGGTACTTCGCGCCCTCCTGCACCGCCATACGCCCCGCCACTTCCGACATCGGCGTGAGGAGCGGAAGCTCGCGCGTCGGGAGCTCGACCGTCTCGTAGGCGATGCAGGTCGCGCCCGAGTCGAGATGCGCCTTCGTCAGCTTCTCGTCCGCGGCGAAGTGGAAGTAGGTGAAGATCGTTTGCCCCTTCCGCATCCGTGGCCATTCGACGGCGATCGGCTCCTTCACCTTGATGATCATCTCCGCCTCCTTCCACACAGCGTCCGCCGTCGGGAGAAGCTTGGCGCCGACCGCCGTGTACTGGTCGTCGGCGAAGCCGGAGCCTTCACCAGCCCCCTGCTCGACGAAGATGGTGTGGCCGGCGGCCACGAGGGCCTCCGCACCGGCGGGGACCAGCGAGACACGGTTCTCGTTGGTCTTGATCTCCTTCGGGATGCCGATCTTCATGGCGCAGGGATACTCGGAAGAGTGTCAGGGGAGTGCGTCGCGCGGCACGAGCTCAGAGCCGAACGGCGGTCAGACAGGCCCCAGCCGGACAATCGTCTGCCGGTTGGCGCCGTAGAAGTCTCGGCAAACGGCCGCGACTTCACCAGTAGGTACCGCGTCGACACGGGCCAGGACCTCGTCGAGCGGCCGATACGGCTCGTTGAAGAGCGCCACCGCCGCCGCCCGATACATCCGCGCGCTGACGCTCTCCATGGAGAGCGTGATCTGGCCCTTGAGCTGCTGCTTCCCCATCAGGAGCTCGTCCTCGGGAATGCCCTGGGCGACCAACGCCTCCAGCTCGGCGTGCACCGCGGCCGCCGCTTCGTCGGCACGCTCGGGCGCACACCCTACATAGATCCCCTGCGACCCGGCGGTCACGTGGAAGCTCTGAAAGCTGTGCACCGAGTAGGCGAGCCCCAGCTCCTCGCGCACCCGCTGGAAGAGCCGAGAGCTCATCCCGCCCCCGAAAAGGGAGTTGACGAGCATCAGCGCGTACCGGCGCGGATCCCCGTGCGGGACGATCGCGTTGCCGTAGACCAGGTGGAGCTGCTGCGTGTCCCGCTCGATCCGCTGCTCCGACGCCGGCATCGGCCGCGCGGGCGGCACGGGAACGCGGGAGACGCCGCCCCCCGGCAGGTCGGCCCACCCCGCCGCGGTCAACACCTCGAGCAATCGGTCGTGCGAGACGTTACCGGCCGCCGCGACGACGACGTTCCCTGCCCGGTAGGCGCGGTCATGCAGCGCCCGCAGGTCCTGCACCTGCAGGGCGCCCACCGTCTCCTCGGTGCCGAGGATCGAGTAGCCGAACGGGTGCTCGCCCCAGAGGGCCGCGTTGTGCAATTCGAAGACCACATCATCTGGCGTGTCCTCGACCATCGCGATCTCCTCGAGCACGACCCCGCGCTCGAGCTCGAGGTCGGCCGGCCGCAGCATCGGTCGAAACATCAGATCGAAGAGCACGTCCGCGGCCTGCGGCAGGTGCTCATCGAGCACGCGCGCCTGGAACGAGGTGTGCTCCCGCCCGGTGTAGGCGTCGAGTGAACCGCCCAAGGCCTCGAGGGCAAGGGCGAGCTCGCGCGCGGACCGCTGCTCGGAGCCCTTGAACACCATATGCTCGAGGAGGTGCGAGACCCCCATCTGATCGGGCGTCTCGTGGATGGAGGCGGCGCGGACCCAGGCCCCTAACGCGACCGACCGCACTCCCGGCATCTGCTCCGAGAGTACGGTCAGTCCGTTCGGTAGGACGGTCCGCTGCACGCCGCGCTCAGCGACGCCGCGCACGGACGCGTCGGTCACTCCTTGTCGCGACCCCCGCGGCCACCGCGGCCGCCCCGGGGACGGTCACCGCGCGGCCGCTCAGCCCGCGCCTCACCACCCTCGCCGCCTTCGGCCGACTCGCCAGCGGCCGGCGCCTCGGCGCCACCCTCCGGCTTCGGCAGAAGCGCCTTCATCGAGAGCCGCAGGCGGCCACGCTCATCGCGATCGATGAGCTTCACGGTGACCTGCTCACCCTTCTTGACGATGTCCTCAGGCTTCTCGACGCGGTGATGCCGCATCTCGGAGACGTGCAGGAGCGCCTCGGTGCCCGGCATGATCTCGACGAAAGCGCCGAACGCCGTCACCGACTTCACCGTGCCGGTGTACGTCTCCCCCACGACCGGCTCCGCGGTGATGGCCTGCACCATCTGCCGCGCGCGCTCCATCGCCTCGCCGCCGACGGCGGCGATGGTGACGAGCCCGGAATCATCGACCGTGAGCTCGGCCCCGGTCTCCTCCTGGATCCCGCGGATGGTCTTCCCCTTCGGCCCGATGAGGTCGCCGATCTTCTCGGGGTTGATGTTCATCGTGACGATGCGCGGCGCCCACGGCGAGAGCTCCGGGCGGACCGTCGGCAGCGCCTTATCCATCTCCCCGAGGATGTGCAGCCGGCCCTGCTTCGCCTGCGCGAGGGCCTCGGACATGATCTTGAGATCGAGCCCCTGGATCTTGATGTCCATCTGAATGGACGTGATCCCCGCCTTCGTCCCGGCGACCTTGAAGTCCATGTCGCCGAGGTGATCCTCGGTCCCGAGGATGTCCGTCAGGACGGCGTACTTCTTGCCTTCCTTGATCAGCCCCATCGCCACGCCGGCCACCGCGCCCTTGAGCGGGATGCCTGCGTCGAAGCAGGCGAGCGAGCCGCCGCAGACCGACGCCATCGACGACGAGCCGTTGGACTCGAGGACGTCGGAGACGATGCGGATGGTGTACGGGAACTCCTCGAACGCCGGGAGGACACCCTGAATGGCGCGCTCGGCCAGGTTGCCATGGCCGATCTCGCGACGGCTGGTGCCACGCACCGGCCGGACCTCACCCGTCGAGAACGGCGGGAAGTTGTAGTGCAGCATGAACGACTTGGTGGTCTCCTTCACGTCGTCGATGCTGTCCATCCGTTGGACGTCGTTCGCCGTGCCGAGCGTCGCGGCGACGAGCGCCTGCGTCTGCCCGCGCGTGAAGAGCGCCGAGCCGTGGGCGCGCGGCAGCACGCTGGAGTCGATGCTGATCGGACGCACCTCGGTCGGCTTCCGGCCGTCGACGCGGAGCCCGGTCTCGAGGACCTGCTCACGCAGCGCGTTGTACTCGAGGTCGCCAAGCACCGACCCGACGAAGGGGACGTGCTCCGGCGCGAGCGCCGACGCCATCTCCTCCTTCACGGTGTCCTTCACGGCCTCGACCGCCTCGATGCGGGTGTGCTTCTCCTTCTGGTTGATCGCGGCCTCGATCTTCGCCTTGGCCGCCTTCGTGACGGCCTTCGTCACCTCGGCCGGCACCTCGGTCTTCACCCAGGCCATCTTCTCGGCGCGCCCCTTCGCGAGGAGCTCCTCCTGCAGCGCCACGAGCTCACCGATCCCCTTCTGCGCGACCTTGAGGCCGTCGAGGACGTCTTCCTCGGACACCTCGAGCGCCCCGCCCTCGACCATCATGATCGACGACTCCGTGCCCGCGACGACGACGTCCATGTCGCTGAACTCGAGCGCCTGGAAGGTGGGGTTGAGCACCCACTTCCCCTCGACGCGGCCG
>JBMTAR010000182.1:0-4314 GCA_049428925.1 Gemmatimonadaceae bacterium | reverse complement strand
TCTCCTCGCTCCGGACCTGGTATCGCTTCCTCCTGTCGGAGGGGGTCGTCGCGGCGGACCCGAGCGAACGGCTTGAGGCGCCCCGGCGGTGGCGCGCGCTTCCGGACGTGCTCTCCAGCGCGGAAATCGACCGGCTGATCGGTGCCGTCGGGCTCGAGGAGCCGCTCTGCTTCCGGGACCGCGCGATGCTCGAGCTGGCCTACTCGGCCGGCCTCCGGGTGAGCGAATGGACGGGGCTCGGAGTCGCCGACGTCGTCTTGGACGCGATGGTGGTCCGGGTGTTCGGGAAGGGAGGGAAGGAGCGCCTGGTGCCGATTGGCCGGCAGGCGGCAGGGGCCGTCGCGACCTACCTCCGCGAACTGCGCCCCCGGCTGGAGCGTGGGGCGGGGCAGAGCCGACTCTTCCTCAATGCGCGCGGGAGGCCACTCTCGCGGATGGGGGCGTGGGGCATCCTCCGCAAGTACGTCGAAGCAGCCGGCATCACAAAAGAAGTTACTCCACACACCCTACGGCACAGCTTCGCGACACACCTTCTCCAGGGCGGAGCCGATCTCCGGGCGGTCCAGGAGATGCTGGGGCACGCGGACATCTCGACGACGCAGGTCTACACCCACGTCGACCGCGAGCACCTCCGACAGGTCCACCGTCAGCACCATCCGCGCGGGTAGCACACCCGCCGGTCAACATCTGACCGCTCCTCCGTCTTGTCTGACGGGTCATCCGGCCTAGATTTCCTTGGCGTGGATTTTGCGTCCGCGCGGCCCCTTCCGGTGAGCGTCCAATGAGCGTCCTCGCCGTCATCCCAGCCCGGCTGGGGGCCACCCGCCTCCCCCACAAACCCCTGCGTGACCTCGGTGGCGTGCCCCTCGTGGTACGGGTGCTTGAGCGCGTCCGCGCCCTCGGGCTCGCCGATCGGATCGTGGTGGCAACCGAGGCTGAGGCGGTGCGGGACGTCGTCGTGGCGGCTGGAGGGGAGGCGGTGATCACCTCGGACGCCCATCCCTCGGGAACCGATCGCGTGGCGGAGGTCGCCGCGCGCCCCGAGATGGCCGATTACGACGTAATCGTGAACGTGCAGGGGGACGAACCCTTCATGCGGGCGGACGCGATGGCGGGGGCGATCGCGATGGTGCGCACGCACGGTTTCGACCTCGGTACGGCGGCAGGACGTCGCGGGCCAGAGATCCTCGCCGACCCCAATTGTGTGAAGGTCGTCCGCGCCGACGACGGCCGAGCGCTCTACTTCTCCCGCGCCGCCATCCCGCATCTCCGCGAGGCCGCGGAGACGCCGCAGCGCGACGCGATGATCCTGCAGCATATGGGCATCTACGCCGCGCGCCGCGAGGCGCTCGCGCGCTGGGTGTCGCTCCCGCCGCATCCGCTCGAGCTCGTCGAGCGGCTCGAGCAGCTCCGGGCCCTCGCGGCCGGTCTCGCGATGGGCGTCGCCGTCGTCGACGCGCCGTCGTGGGGTGAGGTCAACACCGAGGACGACCTGATCCGCGCCAACACTCACTGGGCCGCGCTCGCGGCCGGAACCACCTGATGACCCCGAATCCTGCGCAGGGCGCCCCGAAGTACATCTTCGTCACCGGTGGCGTCGTCTCGTCCCTCGGCAAGGGCATCGCCGCGGCCTCGCTCGCGCGACTCCTCGTCGAACGCGGCCTCTCGGTCACGATGATGAAGCTTGACCCGTACCTCAACGTGGATCCGGGCACGATGTCGCCGTTCCAGCACGGCGAGGTCTTCGTGACCGATGACGGGGCCGAGACCGACCTCGACCTCGGGCACTATGAGCGGTTCATCGACCGCCCGCTCACCCAGGCGAACAACATCACGACCGGACGGATCTACTCGAACGTCATCACCAAGGAACGCCGCGGCGAGTACCTCGGGAGCACGGTGCAGGTCATCCCGCACATCACGGACGAGATCAAGAGCGCCGTGCGGCGCGTCGCGCCGGGGAATGACGTCGTCGTCGTCGAGGTCGGCGGGACCGTCGGTGACATCGAGTCGCTGCCGTTCCTCGAAGCGATCCGGCAGTTCCGGCACGACGTCGGCCGGGAGAACACCGTTTTCGTGCACCTCACCCTCGTGCCCTACATCGCCGCCGCGGGTGAGGTGAAGACCAAGCCGACGCAGCACTCGGTCCGCGATCTGATGGAGATCGGCATCCAGCCGGACGTCCTGATCTGCCGGACGGAGCGGCCACTGAGCGAGGATGTGAAGCGGAAGATCGGGCTGTTCTGCAACGTCGAGTTCGACGCGGTGATCGAGAGCCCCGACGTCTCGACCATCTACGAGATCCCGCTCGTCTTCCGGCAGCAGGGCTTCGATGCGCTCGTCTGCCGTCGACTGGGCCTCGACACGCCGGCGCCCGACCTCACTGCCTGGACCGCGATGGTGCGTCGCGTCACCCACCCCGCGCGCAAGGTCCGGATCGCCGTGGTCGGCAAGTACACCGACTACGCCGATAGCTACAAGAGCGTCCAGGAGGCGTTGATCCACGGGGGCATCGCCAACGACATCGGCGTGGAGATCGCGTGGACCTCGAGCGATCTCTTCACCGACGCGGCGACGGCCCGGACGCTCGTCGCCGGGCTTGATGGCGTGCTCGTCCCGGGCGGCTTCGGCGTTCGGGGCGTCGAGGGAATGATCGAGGCGATCCACGCGGCCCGCGACGGCGAAATCCCCTTCTTCGGCATCTGCCTCGGCATGCAGGTCGCAATCATCGAGTTCGCCCGCCACGTCTGCGGCATCGACGACTCGAACTCCAGCGAGTTCGCACCGGAGTGCGCCAACCCCGTCGTGGCCCTCCTCGAGTCCCAACAGGGCGTGCAGGAGATGGGCGGTACGATGCGACTCGGCGCGTACGCGTGCCGCCTCAAGGCCGGTAGCCGCGCCGCGGAGATCTATGGACAGTCCGAGATCAGCGAGCGGCATCGGCACCGGTATGAGGTGTCGAATCAGTATCGGGAGCGACTGCAGGCGGCCGGGATGCGCCTGGCGGGCCTCTCGCCCGACGGCTCACTCGTCGAGATGATCGAACTCGAGCAGCACCCGCATTTCGTCGCCTGCCAGTTCCATCCCGAGCTCAAGTCGCGCCCGACGCGTCCACACCCCCTCTTCTCGGCCTTCGTCGCCGCCGCCGCCCGCCGGGCTCTCGCCCGCGGCGCCGCATCGGGGGCCGCGTGAGCGCCGCCACCTTCCCTCGAAGCCGCCTCTTCCTCATCGCGGGACCCTGCGTCGTCGAGGACGACGACCTGATGTTCCGCGTCGGGGACCACCTCGCCCGACTCGCCGAGCGCGTCCCCGGCGGCATCATCTTCAAGGCGAGCTTTGACAAGGCGAACCGGTCGAACGCGGGGGCGGCACGCGGCCCCGGCCTCGATGAGGGGCTCGCCGCGCTCGACCGCGTCCGCGCGCGAACCGGGTTGCCGATCCTCACGGACGTGCACCTCCCTGAGCAGTGCGCCGCAGCGGCTGAGGTGGCTGACGTCCTCCAGATTCCCGCCTTCCTCTGTCGACAGACGGACCTCCTCGAGGCAGCCGGGGCCGCCGGCAAGCCGGTGAACATTAAGAAGGGCCAGTGGATGCACCCCGAGGGTCTCGTCGGCGCCGTCGCGAAGGTGCGAGGGAGCGCCCCCGGTGCGATCCCGGTGGCCGTGACGGAGCGAGGCACCTTTTTCGGATACGGCGACCTCGTCGTCGACGTCCGGAGCTTCCCGCGGATGCGGGAGGCCTGCGACGCGCCCGTCATCTTCGACGCACCACACTCGGTTCAGCGCCCGGGGCAGGGGGCGGGCGGGGCGTCCGGAGGCGCGCGGGAGTTCATCCCCCCCCTCGCGATGGCCGCCTGTGCCGCCGGCGTCGATGGCCTCTTCATGGAGACGCATCCCGATCCCGCTCGCGCGCCGAGCGACGGGCCCAACATGATTCCGCTGGACGCGCTGGATGCGCTCGTCGTGCGATGCGTCGCCGTCTGGGAGGCGGCCCGCGGGTGATGCCCATCGCGCTCGTTCCCGTGCCGAGGATCGATGCCGTGATCGCGCGTCGAGTCCGGCTCGTCTGCTTCGACGTCGACGGCGTGCTGACGGACGGAGGCGTCGTGCTCGGGGACGCGGCGGGGCAGCGGGTCGAGCTGAAGCGCTACGACATCCAGGATGGGCTCGGGATCACGCTCCTCCGGCAGGCGGGGCTCCGCACCGCGATCATCACGGGACGTGAATCGCAGAGTGTCGCGTTGCGGGCGGCGGAGCTGCAGATCGATGACGTCATCCAGGATCGTCGGGCGCGGAAGGTCCCGGCCCTGGCGGC
>JBMTAR010000181.1:0-4315 GCA_049428925.1 Gemmatimonadaceae bacterium | reverse complement strand
TCGCGACCCTGCTCGACTTCACCGCGCGCACGCACAACAGCACCCTGCGGACCACTGTGGCGGCGGTCATTGAGCGGCTGGCCATCTCGCACACGGCCGACTTGGTGCGGCTCGTCGCCGATCCCCGTGCCTCCGTCGCCATCGAGGCGGCGCGGCTGGCTGGGCGGCTCGGCGTCACGGCGGCGGTCGCACCGCTCGCCGGGGTGGTGCAGTCGACGGCCGAGACGGAGGTTCGGCTCGCCGCCTTGGCCGCGCTCACGACCATCGGCAGCGCGGATGCCATCGCGGCGTTGGAGCCGCTGATCGCCGATCCGGTCCGTGAGCTCCGCGTGCCTGCCATCAAGACGCTCACCGCGCGCCGGGTCGGTTCGGTCCGGCCCCGGGTGGCGGCCCTCATCAAGGGGAAGACGATCCGCGAGATGGACCGCTCGGAGCGGTTGGCCCTCTTTGAACTCTTCGGGAGCGTCTGCGGGGACGGCGGTGTGCCGGACCTGGAGGCGATGCTCACCGCTTCGGGCGGCCTCTTCTCGCGCGGCGGTGACACCGAGCTTCGCGCGGCGGCGGCCATCGCGCTGGGGCAGGTGGGCACCCCGACGGCACGTCGAGTGCTTGAGAGCCACGCCGCGGACAAAGATCCCGTGGTCAAGGCGGCGGTGGCGCGGAGCCTGCGCGCGCGCCCGGTCGAGGCGGGGGGCGGCGCATGACGGGACCGAATCGGCCGGTCGACGGGGGGACGCTGGGGCGCGTCACCGGGAACATCGCAACGGTCGGACTCGCCGAGGGCGACGTCCGGATGCTCGGGCGCCAGTTCCTCTTCTCGCTCTACGCGGCGATGCGCAACCTGCGCATCTACCCCGTCGATAATCCGACGGTGCAGAAATCGCTCGAGGACCTGTCGAAGACGGCGAAGGAGCTCGTGTCGCGGGATGGCGAGGGTGAGTTCCGTGTGGCGGGCGAGTTCCTGTTCCTGAATGCCACGCGGATGAAGCTCGAGGTCGACAACTACGAGAGCTTCAGTTTCGTCATCGCGCGCTTCCGGGAGAGCGACGTCGAACGCCTTGGATTTCGGCAACTTCCGGACGCGTCGGATTGGGCGGTATTGCTCACCTGCCTGCTCGATCCGGTTGGGTCCTCGCCGCGCGCACGCTACGACGCGTTGCGCGATGCCCTCGAGGTCAACGGTGTGGCCGCGTTTCGGCTGCGCCCTTTCGAACAGGTCACCGAGGCGCTGGACGATGAGGCGGAGCAGCGCGCGCGGGCCCGCCGGGTCTACGAGCAGGCCGTGGTCGCGATTGTCGACGTACAGTGGGCCGTCGGCCATGCGCACCCGGCGAACCTGAAACGTCTCAAGCGTGTGGTGCAGGGCCTGGTCGACCAGGTGCTGGTCTCCGAGGCGCCGCTCATCGCGCTGACCGCCGTGCGCGGCTATGCCGCCGATGAGGTCTCTCACGCGGTGCAGGTCGGCATCGTCGCCGTCGCGCTCGGTCGGCGCGTCGGGCTCAATCGCCTCGCGCTGTACCAGCTCGGATTCTCCGCGCTCTTCCACGACATCGGCTTGTCGCGGCTGCCGGAGGGGCTGTACGACGACGCGCAGGTGTCGGCGCCGGAGCGCTGGCGGATGCTGCGGCAGCATCCCTGGCTCGGGGTGCTCGCCCTGCTGCAGCTCCGAGACCAAGCCGACTTCGCGTACCGGTCGATGCTGGTCGCCTATCAGCACCACATGCGGCGTGATCTCTCCGGCTACCCCCGGACCCGGCGTATCGGGGAGCTCACCTACTCGGCGCGCATCGTCGCGGTCGCGGACGCGTACATCGCGCTGACCTCGCGACGGCTCGCGACGGGGGAGAGCCTCGATCCGTCGGCGGCGCTTGCGCTGCTGCTCGCGAATCCGGCCCGGGCCCTGGACCCGGTTCTCCTCAAAGCCTTGGCGCAGCTCCTCGGGGTGTATCCGGTGGGCACCGCGCTCGTGCTCTCGACCGGTGAGGTGGGCGTGGTGGTGCGTGCCAATCCGCTGCGTGAGCTCGGGGACCGGCCCATCGTCCGCATTGCCAGGGATGCCGAGGGCGCGCACCAGTTCCCCGGACGGGAGGTGAATCTCGCCGAGGTGGATGAGGCGGGGGCGTTCCGACACACGATCGTCGGCACCTTCGACGCCGATCGGCACGGCCTCCGCGCCGGAGACTACGTCCTGTGAGCGCGCCGGCCGAGTCGTCGTCCGCCGCTGGCGGGCCGCCGGTCCTTCCGCCGTGGGCGGAGGTCGGCGAACGTCGCGTGGCGCACATCGCACGCGTCACGGCGCTGCTCGATGCGTGGGCGCAGGCCCTGCAACTCGCCCCCGACGAGGCTCAGGCGTGGCACGATGCGGGCCGCTGGCACGACGCGCTGCGAGATGCGAGCGAGGCGACCCTGCGCGCGCTGACGCCGGGGCTCGATCGTCCCCTCGCCGTGCTGCACGGCCCCGCCGCCGCGGCGCGGCTGCTCGCCGAGGGGGAGCGGCGCGAGGATGTGCTGGAGGCGGTGCGCTGGCACACCGTCGGACACGGGGATTGGGCGCGCACCGGTCGCGCGCTGTATATGGCGGACTTCCTCGAGCCGGGTCGTAACTTCCTGCAGGCCGATCGCGCCTTCCTTGCGAAGCAGCTGCCCCACGATTTCGATGGCGTCTTCCGTCAGGTGGTGCGGATGCGCCTGGAGTGGACGCTGCGGGAGGGGAAGGCGCTCTTCCCCGAGGCGGTCGACCTCTGGAACGCGGTCCGATGAGTCGCTGGCGCGGCACGGGGCGGTGGATGCTCCTCGTGGTCGTGGTGGGTGCGCTCGGGTCGTGGTGGTGGTCGCGGAGGACCGGCGAGGCGGGGCGGGCGCTGCTGGCTGCCGATCAGCCGCCGGCGAAGCGAATCGTCCCTGTGGGCACGCGGATCGTGGTCGCGGCACTCAACGGCACGACGACGCGTGGTCTCGCGCGGCGTGCGACCCGGGCGCTCCGTGACGCGGGGTTCGACGTCGTCGCATCGGGGAACGCCGAGGCGCCCACCGACTCATCGATCGTCTACCGGCACGCGGGGGATACCCTGTGGGCGCAGTGGGCTGCGCGGGCGATTGGCGGGGCGCGCATCGTGACGCGCCCCGACACGTCACGCGACCTGCACCTCACTGTGGTCGTCGGCCGGGCGTGGCGTCCGCCGCTCGATCCGTTCGACCCGTAGCTGGCCGCAGGCGGCGGCGATGTCCGTCCCGCGGCTCTTCCGGATCGCCACCTCGACCCCGTGCCCGCGGATGCGCCGGGCGAACCGCGCGATCTCCTGTGGCGGCGTGGGCGTGAACCCCATCGCGCCGCCCGGGTGCAGGGGGATGAGATTCACAAACGCCTGACACTCCCTCGCGAGCGTCGAGAGGGCGTCGGCGTGCGCGGGCTGATCGTTGACGCCCCCGAGCATCACATACTCGAAGGTCACACGTCGGTCGAAGGCTGCCGCCGCTGCGATGACGTCCGCCAGCGGATACTTCGTGTTCACCGGCATCAGCTGCTGCCGGAGCGCATCGGACGGCGCGTGTATCGACAGGGCGAGTCGGAACTGCTCGCGGCGTTCCCCGAGCGCGATGATGCCCGGGAGCACCCCGACGGTGGACACCGTGATGTGGCGCGCCCCGATCCCGAAGCCCTTCGGATCGTTCAAGATGGTCAGGACCTGCGAGACCGCCTTCCAGTTCATCAGGGGCTCACCCATTCCCATAAAGACGATGTTCGTCGCACGGAGCGGGTCGGCCAGCAACGCGAGCTCGCGGACCTGTCCGGCGATCTCGTGGACCGCGAGGTTGCGTACGTATCCCATCGCTCCGGTGGCGCAGAAGGCGCAGCGAAGCGCGCACCCCGCCTGCGAGGAGATGCAGAAGGTCAGCCGATCCCCATCCGGAATCGCGACCGTCTCGATCATCTGCCCGTCCGCGAGCTGGAAGAGGAACTTCTGCGTACCATCCCGCGACGCCTGCGATGTCACGAGGGAGAGCCGGGGGAGGGTGAACGCCTCGGCGAGCCGGGTGCGGAGCCGCACCGGGAGGTCCGACATCTCGTCGAAAGTGGCCACCGGACGGGCCCAGAGGCGCGCCACGATCTGACCCGCCCGGTATCCCGGCTCCCCCTCGGATGCGAGGAAAGTACGCAGCGCGGACTCGGCGTCCGCCGGGGCGAGATCGAGCAGATTGAGCATCCTGCAGAGTACCGGGGCCGACGGAGCGGGTCAACGGCCTCGGCTACCACCAAGTGATGGCGCCCGTTAGGTTTACGTCGCTGATGCGTGCCGTGCTCCCCCCTCGCTGG
>JBMTAR010000180.1:0-4319 GCA_049428925.1 Gemmatimonadaceae bacterium | reverse complement strand
ATGCGCCGTGTAGGAATCGAACCTACAACCTAGTGATTAAGAGTCACTTGCTCTGCCAATTGAGCTAACGGCGCCTACCCTGCCACTCCTCCTTCCCGCCAACATCCACACAGGCGCGCCAGGAGGGAATCGAACCCCCGACCCACAGCTTAGAAGGCTGTTGCTCTATCCAACTGAGCTACTGGCGCTTCACCCACCGCTGCTGCGCTCCGGCGCGACCGATCGGGGCGGCCGGATTCGAACCGGCGACCTCCTGCTCCCAAAGCAGGCGCGATACCGGGCTACGCTACGCCCCGTGAGCCCTCAATCATAGTCGGACGCCCCGGTGAGGTCAACTAACCGCTCCGGGGCGTGGTCACCCCATCCGCGCGAGCAGCGCCCGAAACGCACGTCCACGATGGCTGACCCGAGACTTCTCCTCTCGCACCGCACGACCGAAGGAGATCCCCAGCTCGTCGCTCCAAAAAAGCGGATCATATCCGAAGCCCCCAGTGCCATCGGTGGCCTCCAGGATCCGACCTCTGCACTCCCCACGCGAGATCCATTCGTTGACTCCACCACACGCCACCATCACCGTCACGAACCGTGCGGACCGATCAGGAGCCCCGTGGAGCGCCTGAAGCAACGCGGCGTTGTTCTCGGCGTACAGCGCGTCCCCCGTCGCAAGGCTGCCCGCCCATCGCTTACTCCGCACGCCGGGGGCGCCACCAAGCGAAGCGACCTCCAGCCCGGAGTCATCGGCGATCACGACTCGCCCGGGCAGGCGCGCAGCGAACCACCGCGCTTTCGCACGGGCATTCGCCTCAAAGCTCTCGTGCACTTCCAGCAGGGTCTCAGCCGGATCCTCTGCGCCAAGACCAACGGCCGTAAGGTCGACGACGTCGAGCCCGCGCTCCTGCGCCATCGACCGCAACTCCGCGAGCTTCCCCGTGTTCCGCGTGGCGAGGACGAAGGGGAGCGGGTCGCCGAGGTGCACGGTCAAATCAGGCGATGCCGAGCGCGTCGCGCTGCGCGCGATCGAGCCGGGTGATCCCCGACGCCGCGAGGTCAAGCAGCCGGTCAAGCTCCGCGCGCGCGAAGGTGCCCTGCTCCCCTGTGCCCTGGACCTCCACGAAGCGCCCCTCGCTGCTCATCACGACGTTCGCATCGACGTCGGCGCGCACATCCTCGGCGTACTCGAGATCGAGGACCGGCATCCCGCCCACCACGCCGACACTCACGGCCGCGACGCGGCGCCTCACGGGCGACGCACCAATGCGCCCGGTGCGAACCATCCAATCGAACGCATCACACACCGCCACGGCAGCGCCGGTGATTGCGGCGGTCCGCGTGCCACCGTCCGCCTGCAACACGTCACAGTCCACCTTGAGCGTGAACTCCCCCCACCGGAAATCATCGAGCATCGCCCGGACGCTGCGACCGATCAGCCGCTGGATTTCCTGGGTGCGACCACCGACCTGCCCGCGCTCCCGCGCGGTGCGGGTATGCGTGGCACGCGGCAGCATCGCGTACTCGGCGGTGAGCCACCCCTCCCCACGTCCCTTCTTCCATCCGGGCACGCCATCCTCAACGCTCACCGCGCAAAGGACTTTGGTGGCGCCAAATGCGATGAGACACGACCCCTCGGCGTTCGCCGCGGCCCCCCGCTCGAGGCGAATCTCGCGCAGGGCGTCGACGGCACGGCCGCCAGGACGGCCCACGGCGGCTTCAAGATTGGACGGCACGGACACGCTCGACGATGGAGGTAGTGGACTGTCCCGCGGTGAGCGGGATGATGACGACGCGGCCGCCGCGAGCACGGACGACGTCGGCGCCGACGACGGTGTCGGGCGCATAATCCCCGCCCTTCACGATGACATCGGGCTGCAGCAGGTCGACCAGCGCGGCCGGTGTATCCTCGTCGAAGATCACGACCGCGTCCACCGCGGCGAGCCCAGCGATCACGCGGGCCCGCTCTCGCTCGGTACGAATCGGGCGATCCGGTCCCTTGCCGAGCCGACGCACGGAGGCATCGCTGTTGATGCCGACGACGAGATGCGCACCTTCCGCCCGCGCCCCCTCGAGCACGTCGACGTGCCCCGGGTGCAGGAGGTCGAAGACGCCATTGGTGAAGACGAGGGGCCCGGCAAGCCGCCCTCGCCACTCAGCCACGGCGGCGCGGTCGAGCACCTTGTCGGCAGACGACACCGCGTCGCTCATGGCAGCGCCGAGCGAGAGACCACGCACGTCACCATTGCGACTGCGCCCCTTCGATCACGTCGGTGACGATGCGCTCGATCGCCTGCTTGCGTCCGTTCGCCTCACCACGGTCCGCGTACTCACCCTCCGCCTGCATCCCGGTGCGGCTCCAGAGCACCTTCCCGGTGACCTGGTCGAAGATCTCGACATCGACGATCACGCGGAGGCGACGCCGAGCCGAGGTCGCCTGGCCGGAGTTGGCGCTAAATCCCACGGGAATATCGATTTCGTAGCGCGCGACCTTGCCGCGCACCACGGCATTCGCCCGCTCCTCGGGGGCATCACGGAGCCCGAGGCGATTCTGGAGGCCGAGGCGCAAGGCCTCCTGCAACTCGCGCGGCAGCTCCGGCGTCGCCGTCTCGTTGTCGAAGGGGAGCACCGCGACGGTGCGCACGTGCTGGGGGAGCCCGCCACCGGCGAAGCCGTAGCAACCGCTCGCGAGCAGGGTCGCGAGCCCGAGGAGGGCGAGACGTCGATTCACGTCTGGAAAGGTCGACGCGCAGCCCCGGTGGGTCAATCCGCGGAGACGCCGCGCTGCAGCAGCTCGCGCCACGCGGTGGGCAGTGAGGCGGGCCGCCCCTCTCGCCCGGTGCAGACGAGCGCGATGCGCGCGCTCACCAGAAGTTCGCCGTCCGTCCCCTCGCGTCGCCGGAGGATGCGATACGCGAAGGTCACCATCCGTGAGCGAACCTCGACGAGCCGCGTCTCCACGAGGATCCGGTCATCGTACCGCGCGCCCGCGTGGTAACGGATGGTGGCGTCGGCCACCGCGAGCCGAATCCCCTGCCGCTCCATCTCCGCGTACGGCATTCCGAGCGCTCGGATGAAATCGGTACGCCCGACCTCGCACCAGACGAGATAATGGGCGTGATAGACCACCCCCATCTGGTCCGTCTCGGCATAGCGGACCTGCAGCTCCGTCACGTGATTCATCGCGCGAGTCTACCGGCCTGCCGACGGCTTTGTAAAGGGCGCGCCGACGCGGTAGGATTCCCGCATGCTCCCGACGCCGTGCTATGTGCTCGCGGACGCCCATCTCGGGGCGGCCCCGCCGGACGTGGAGACCTCGCTCCTCGATTTCCTGCGCCGATTCCCAGCCGATGGGCGGTCCCTGGTAATCAACGGCGACCTCTTCGACTTCTGGTTCGAGTGGCGTCACGCGGTCCCGCGGGCGGGGGTCCGCGTCTTGGGTGAGCTCGCACGGCTGCATGACGCCGGGCTCCCGATCGTCTGGATCGCCGGTAATCACGATTGCTGGGGGGGCGACGTCCTCATCCGCGACCTCGGGCTCACGTATCACGTCGGGCCGTGGCGCGGGCCGATCGGCGGATGGCCCACCGTGATCGAACACGGCGACGGGTTACGCGACCGCGAGGATGCGCCCTACCGACGGCTTCGCACGGTGCTGCGGCATCCGTGGAGCGTCGCGGCCTTCCGGTGGCTGCACCCCGACCTTGGGACGACGATCGCGCTCCGCAGTTCGCATACGAGCCGCCAGATGCGGCCCCGCGACGGTGGCGAGGGCCTCCGTCGCGTCGCCGACGCGCGGCTTCGCGGCCCAGACGCCCCGACGCTCGTGGTGCTGGCCCATTCGCACGTTCCTGCCCTCGAGCGCCTCGGCGGTGGAATCTTCGCGAATCCCGGGGCGTGGCTGGACGCGCCCCAACTGCTGCGCATCGATGACGCGGGCGTGGACCGCTGCACGTGGGGGACGGACGGCCTGACCACGGTGGCGTCGATCGCGCGGACGGGGTAGACCGCGGAGGATGGGGAGCGCGGCGTGAGCCCGAAGATGGGGAGCGCGACGTGAGATGGTCTGCGGCGCCGGGTGAAGCGCCCCTCCCCAAAAACCCTCAGGCGAGACTAGCGGCGGACGGTCGCCTCGAGCCTGACGCCATTCGGTGACACGCCCACCCCGATGCGCGCGGGGAGGTCCCAGAGTTGTGCCGCGACGAACGCGTCCGCACCGGCGAAGAGGTGATTGAAAGCGATCACCGCCAACCAATCCTCGTAATGCAACCGACGCGTGCGCACATAGGCGTCGGTGTACCGCGGGACGCTCCAAGCGGCGACGACCGGCG
>JBMTAR010000179.1:0-4321 GCA_049428925.1 Gemmatimonadaceae bacterium | reverse complement strand
CTGGGCGCGCTCGCGGCGCTCGACCGGATCGGGGAGGAGGTGCTCGCCGGTCGGCTCGACATCGACGGGGCGTGGGCGGCGATGCGGGCCCTCGACCGCCCGATGACGCGCGCGCGTCGGCTGCGCACCATCGCGGCGTTCGGTGTGGCGTCGACGGCGGTGGCGGGGCTGCTCGGCACGTCGTGGCTCGACCTCGCGGTGGCCTGTGTGCTGGGGCTCTGCATCGGGTGGATCTCGGTGCGGAGCGGCGAGCATCCGGACCTCGACGCCGCGAACGAGGCGGTGAGCGCGCTCGTCGCGACGACGCTGGCGACCCTCTTCGGGCACTTCGTGGCGCCGATCGCGGTGCAGACGGTGGTGGTCTCCGCGCTCATCGTGTTGATGCCCGGGTTGATGCTGACGACGGCGATGACGGAGCTCGCGACGCAGCAGCTCTCGTCAGGCTCTGCGAGAGCGGCGGGGGCGTTGACGGTGCTGCTCAAGCTGACCTTCGGCAGCATCGCCGCGACACAGGTGCTCGGTGCGATCGGCTGGACCGTGTCGACGCCCGCGCCCTCGACCCTTCCGGTGGCGGTGGAGTGGGTGGCGGCGGTGCTCGCTGCGGCGAGCTTCGCGACGCTCTTCCAGGCCGCGCGCCGTGACGTGCCGTTGGTGATGGCGAGCGCGCTCGCGGGATATGTGATCACGCGGGTGACCGGGGCGTGGTTCGCGGATGGGTCGGCGGTCTTCGCGGGGGGCGTCTTCTTCGCGAGTCTCGCGATGGCGGCACTCGCCAACCTGTATGGCCGCTGGAGCGGTCGGCCGGGCTCGTTGGTGCGGCTGCCGGGCATCATGCTCCTGGTGCCCGGGAGCGTGGGATTTCGGGCGCTCGGGATGGTGATGGCCCGCGACTACACCATGGGCCTGGAGACGCTGATTGCGGTGCTGAGCGCGTTGCTGGCCCTCACGGCGGGGCTGCTCTTCGGCGCGTTGCTGGTCCCGCCGCGTCGCCATCTGTAGGGGAATGGCGGAACGCCGACGGACCGGTGGGGCGTTACCTTATGGTATGTCCCACGAATCCCTTTGGTCCGCCTTCGGCGTCCCGCGTCGCGCCGCGGCGCTCCTGCTTCTCCTCGTCGGTACCGCCTGTGGTGGTGACGCGGTCTTCATCCCGAAGATCGAGGAGACGAACTTCGCCGCTGCCCTCGACGTGAACCTTACTGCCTCCACGAAGACGGCGAGTGGGCTCTACTACCGTGACCTCATCGTCGGCACCGGTGCGACGGTCCCCGCGGACACCAACAAGTCGGTCACCGTCGGCTACGCCGGCTACCTGCGCAACGGCACCGAGTTCGACAGCGGCACCCTTGGCCCCTTCACCCTCGGCACGGGCGCGGTGATCCCCGGTTTCGATGAGGGGATCCGCGGGATGAAGGTCGGGGGCCGTCGGCAACTGATCATCCCGCCTGCGCTCGGCTACGGCAGCGAGCGCGTCGGTTCCATCCCGGCGAACTCCATTCTGGTGTTCGTCGTCGACCTCAACCGGATCAACTGATGGCCGGCCGCTTCGATCGTTTCCAGTGGCGCGCCGTCGTCGCGCGCTATGCCGGGGCCGACTGGGCCCGCTCCCTCTGGCAGGTGGCGAGCACCATCGGACTGCTCATCGTCACGCTCGTCATCGGCTACAAGCTGATGCCCGTGGCGCCGTGGGCGACGGCGCTCTTCGTGCTCGTCATCGCCGGCCTGCTCGTTCGGACGTTCATCATCATGCACGACTGCGCGCACGGGAGCTTCCTCCCGTGGCCGAAGGTGAACGACGCGGTCGGGTTCATCACCGGAGTGCTGACCTTCACCCCGTTCCTGCAGTGGCGCCGTGACCACGCGATCCATCACGCTTCGTCCGGTGACCTCGAGCGGCGCGGCGTCGGTGACGTCTCGACGCTGACGGTCGCGGAGTACGAGGCGCTGTCCCGGGTCGGCAAGCTCAAGTACCGCCTCTATCGGCATCCAATCGTGCTCTTCGGGCTCGGTCCGCTGCATATGATGGTCCTCTCGCGCTGGCGGACCTTCAGCACCTCGACGGGGCCGACGCAGCTCTGGAACGTCTGGATGACGAACCTGGCCATCGCCTCGACGGCGACGATCTTCATCCTGACCGCCGGTTGGGAATCGGTGGTGCTGCTCTATGTGCCGGCGATGTATCTCGCCGCCGCGGGTGGGATCTTCCTCTTCTATGTGCAGCATCAGTTCGAGGAGGCGTACTGGGAGCGCGGGCAGCAGTGGGACTACGCCACCGCGGCGATCACCGGCAGCTCGTTCCTGCAGTTGCCGCCGGTACTCAACTGGTTCACCGGGAACATCGGCTTCCATCATGTGCATCATCTGGGGCCGAAGATCCCGAACTACCGGCTCCCGCAGGCGCACGCCGAGAACGCGATCTTTGAGGCCGCGCCGGTGCTGACGCTCCGCACGGCGGTGAAGACGCTGCGGCTCGCGTTGTGGGACGAGGCACAGGGGAAGCTGGTCTCCTTCCGTGAGATTCGCGCGCGCCGAGCGGCGCGCTGAACGCCCCACTGCCTCCCGCCACGCCGAGCGGCTTCGATGCGCTCGGCCTTGAGCCGCGCGTCGCGGCGGCACTGACGGCCCTCGGCTACGAGGAGCCCACTCCCATCCAACGCGCGGCGATTCCGCCGCTCCTCGCTGGCCGTGATGTGCTCGCGCAGGCGGCCACGGGGACGGGGAAGACGGCGGCGTTCGCGCTCCCGCTGCTGCATCGCCTGACGACCGACGCCCCGCCGCGTGAGCGGACCGCGGCGCTCGTGCTCGTCCCGACGCGTGAGCTCGCGATGCAGGTGGCCGAGGCGATCCGGAAATACGGCGCCGGGCTCGGGGCGGTGGCGGTGCCGATCTACGGCGGCACGCCGATGGAGAGCCAGATCCGCACGCTCAAGCGCGGCGCCGATGTGGTGATCGCGACGCCCGGGCGTGCCCTCGATCATATCCGTCGCAAGACCATCTTCCTCGGGTCGTTGCGCACCGTCGTGCTCGACGAGGCCGACGAGATGCTCGATATGGGCTTCGCCGAGGACCTCGAGGCGATCCTCGCCGCGACGCCGGCGGAGAAGCAGGTCGCGCTCTTCTCGGCGACGCTCGCCCCGCGCATCGCGACCATTGCGCGGACGCATCTGCGCGACCCCGAGGTCATCGAGGTCGATACGGCGGCGGTGAAGGCCGCGCGGACCGCGACGATCCGCCAGGTCGCGTACCTCGTTGCGCGGCCGTACAAGATGCCCGCGCTCGCGCGGATCCTCGACATCGAGCGGCCGACGAGTGCGATCGTCTTCTGCCGCACGCGCACCGAGGTCGACGCGCTCACCGAGACGCTCACCGGGCGCGGGCTCCCGGCGGAGGCGCTCCACGGTGGACTCTCGCAGGAGCAGCGCGACCGCGTGATGAAGCGCTTTCGCGCGAAGACCTCGACGCTGCTCGTGGCGACCGACGTCGCCGCGCGTGGGCTCGACGTGCAGCACGTCTCGCACGTGGTGAACTTCGACGTTCCCAACGCGACCGAGGCGTACGTGCACCGCATCGGTCGGACGGGGCGTGCGGGACGCGCCGGCGTCGCCATCACGCTGATGGAGCCCCGGGAGCAGCGCTGGCTGCGGAGCTTCGAGCGGGCGACGGGGCAGCCGATCACGGTGCAGCCGATCCCGAGCGTCGCGGACCTGCGCGCGAGCCGTGCCGCGGCGGCGCAGGAAGCCCTGCGCGCGGTGATCATCGCCGGCGAGCTTGCGCCGTGGCGCGCGATCGTCGATGCGCTCGCCGTGGAGTTCGCGCCTGCGGAGATCGCGGCTGCTGCGTTACGACAGGCGATGGGCGAGGTCGACGGCGTGGCCGAGGAGGAGATCCCCGACGCGCGGGAGCGGCATCCGGCGCGCGAGCGGGAGGCGGTGCGTAAGGCGCGCCGTGCGGCGACGGTGTCGGCCGATGCCTCAGAGATGGCTTCGGCGCGTCCGGCGGAGGCGCGTCCCGCCCGCGGGTCCACCGCCAAGGCGCCACGCACCACCGCGAAGCGGAAGGGCGCCGGTCCCGCCGGGGCGATGGCGAAGCTCTATCTCGGGGCGGGGCGCAAGCTGAAGATCCGGCCCGGCGACATCGTCGGCGCGATCACCAACGAGATGGGGATGGACGCCAGCGCGATCGGCGCCATCCAGATCTGGGACCGGCACAGCATCGTGGAGGTGCCGGACTCGGTCGCGGACGAGGTGATCGCGACGCTGTCGGCGACGACGATCAAGGGGAAGCGGGTGCAGGTGCGCCGGGACCGCTCGGTGCGGTGACG
>JBMTAR010000178.1:0-4369 GCA_049428925.1 Gemmatimonadaceae bacterium | reverse complement strand
CCCCCCCCCCCCCCCCGTCGTCACCCCACCGATCCGCGCCGATGGTCGCGTCAGCCCCGGACGACGTCGCGGCCGGTGGTGAGCTGCTGCCCGAACCAGAAGTGCGCCGCGGAGATCAGCGCGAACGGCACGAAGGACGCGGCGCTCAGGGTCAGATGAAGCGTGGGATCGATGCCCCCCGTGGAGACCGGGCGCGTCACGAACACGAAGCCGAGCCAGGCCGCGAGGGCCCCGGCGCCGACTCCCTTCGCCCCGAGGGCGGCGTACTTCTCGAATTGTTCAGGGGTCATGGGATATCAATCTGCCACGGTCCCTGGAAGTTCCTCCACCCCCCCGGCCGTCACCCGATGGGAGATGAGGGGCCGGGCCGGTGGGGACGTCTGGCCAAGGGTGACCGCCGGCGCGAGCTCGGCGGCGGCGGCGGCCGCGCCGGCCTCGTCGCGGGCGAGGATGGTGAGAAGCGGATCCCCGGTTGCCACGTGGGCCCCGGGGCGCACGTGCACGAGCACACCGACGGCGGGATCCACCACATCCGTGGTGCGTGAACGCCCACCCCCGAGCGTGATGATCGCGGACCCCACGAGCCGCGGCGCCACGCGCTGAACGATGCCGTCGCGGTCGGCGGCGATGACCCGGCGCACCGGCGCCGACGCCAGATGCGCGGCGGGGTTCTCCACGAGGCCCGCCGGCCCCCCCTGCGCGACGACGATCCGTCCGAACATCTCGAGCGCGGTCCCCGACTCGAGCGCCTGCACGGCACGGGCACGCGCGGCCGTGGCATCCGTCGACACGCCCGCCACGAGGAGCATCTCCGTCGCGAGGGCGAGCGTGACCTCGCGGACGTCGGCGGGGCCTTCGCCGCGGAGCAGCGCGATGGACTCCGCCACCTCGACGGCGTTCCCGCAGGCGACGCCGAGGGGCGCATCCATATCGGTCAACAGGGCGACGGTGCGGCAGCCGCGGCGTTCACCGAGGGCGATCATCGTCCGCGCGAGCGCGAGCGAATCCTCGAGGCGCGTCAGGAAGGCGCCCGCGCCGGTCGTGACATCGAGCACGAGCCCGGTGAGGTCTTCCGCGAGCTTCTTGCTCATAATGCTCGCGGCGATCAGGGGAATGGCCGGAACGGTCGCCGTCGCGCCGCGCAGCGCGTAGAGGCGGCGGTCCGCCGGCGCAATCTCATCGGTCTGGCCGATGAGCACGGCCCCGAGCCGCTCGAGCTGCGCGACGGCGCGGTCGAGGGGGAGATCGGTGCGGAAACCGGGGATGGCCTCCAGCTTATCGAGCGTCCCGCCGGTGTGGCCGAGCGCGCGACCGGACATCATCGGCACGGCGACGCCGCAACAGGCGACGAGCGGCGCGAGCACGAGCGACACCTTGTCCCCGACCCCGCCGGTCGAGTGCTTGTCGACGCGCGGGCGGCCGAGGTGACCGAGCGAGAGCCGCTCGCCGCTCTCGAGCATCGCGGCGGTGAGCCCCTCGGTCTCGCCGTCCTCCATCCCGCGGAAGTAGACGGCCATCGCCATCGCCGCCATCTGGTAGTCGGGGATGTCGCCGGCGGCATAGAAGCGCATCAGTCCCGCCCACTCTTCCCGCGAGAGGGCGCCCCCGTCGCGCTTCCGCTCGATCAGGTCGGTCACACGCATTGGCTCGCTCCGGGGACGGTGGCTAGAATGCGACGGGGCCCCGCGATGGGCGCGGGGCAGGCGATCACCGTGGGGGCGACCCCGGGCACTCGAGGCGAGGGAGCGATGCGGCGTCTGCTGGCGATGGGCATGCTGGGTGGGCTGGTCGGCTGGGGCGGCACCGCGCAGGCGCAGGCGGACGCGGAGGTCGCGCCGCTCCTACACGCCGCCATCGCCGCGATCGACTCGGGGCAGTTCGCCCCCGCCGATCGGAGGACGCGCCTCTACGCCGCGGGGCAACGGCTGGCCGACTCCGCCGTCCGGATGGCCCCGCGGAACGCCACCGCACACGCGACGCGTGCCATCGCGCTCGGCCGTACCGCGCAGTCGCTCGGCGCCAAGGAGCGAACGGCCTTCGCCACCGAGGTGCGCCGCGAGGTGCGGACCGCGCTCGCGCTCGACCCGAACAACGCCGCGGCGCTACACGTGCTCGGGATGTGGCACGCGGAGATCCTCCGGCTGAACCCGGTCGCGCGGCTCGCCGCGAAGACGCTCCTCGGCGGCGCGGCGTTCGCGGAGGCCGACTGGGGTGAGGCGCAGCGCGCCCTCGAGCGCGCGGTGCAGCTCGAACCCGACCGCATCACGCACCGGCTCGACCTCGCGGGCGTGCTCGCGGACCGCGGGGATGCAGCGGGCGCGGCGGCCCAGTACGGGTGGATTGCGCGCGCGCCAGTGCGTGAGTTCAACGACGCCGCGTACAAGCGCCTCGCCGCCGAGCGCGCGCGCCGGTGATCACCCCCGCCGCGCGAGCGCTCACCCTTCGTCGGGAGCTGGAGCAGGCCGCGCACGCCTACTACGTGCTCGACCGCCCGACGATGAGCGACGCGGCGTACGACCGGCTCTTCCGCGAGCTGCAGGCCCTCGAGCGCGACCACCCCGAGCTCCGCGACGCCGACTCGCCCACGAGCCGCGTCGGCGCGGTGGTGACGGAGAGCCACCTCGCGAAGCACGCGCATCTCGTCCCGATGGGCTCGCTCGACAACGCTTTCGACGAGACCGAGCTCGCGGAGTGGGAGGCGCGGGTCCGGAAGCTCACCGGCGACGCCGTCGACACGGACGGCTACTGCTGCGAGCTCAAGATCGACGGCGCGGCGATCTCGCTCACCTATCGTGACGGCGTGCTCGTGACCGGGGCGACGCGCGGGAGCGGGAGCGTGGGGGAGGACGTCACGGCGAATCTCCGCACCATCCCCGACGTCCCGCGCCACCTCGACGGCACCGGCTGGCCCGCGCTGATCGAGATCCGCGGCGAGGTCTACATGACCTTCGACGGCTTCGAACGGATGAACGCCGAGCGCGTGGCCGCGGGCGAGCCGGTGTTCGCCAATCCGCGAAACTCCGCTGCCGGTGCGCTCCGGCAGAAGGACCCGCAGGAGACCGCACGGCGCCCGCTCCGCTTCTTCGGCTATGCCTTCGCCGTGCCGGGGGCGCCGGCGCTGCCGTTCCACACGCAGTGGGCGCTCCTCGAGACCCTCGGCGGCTGGGGGATCCCCACCGCGCCGCACCGCCGACAGTGCGCCACGCTCGAGGAGGTGCATCTCTGGGCGCGCGAGCTCGAGGGGACGGTCCGGCCGGCGCTCCCCTTCGCGATCGACGGCGGCGTCGTGAAGGTCAACGCCCTCACGCTGCAGGGCGAACTCGGCGTGGTCGGCGGCCGCGTGCCGCGCTGGGCGATCGCCCGCAAGTTCGCCCCGGATCTGGCCGAGACGACGCTCCTCGACATTGAGGTGCAGGTCGGCCGCACGGGGGCACTGACGCCGCGCGCTGTGCTCACCCCCGTGGAGGTCGGCGGCGCGACGATCACCTACGCGACGTTGCACAACTTCGACCTCATCGCCGAGAAGGATCTCCGCCTCGGCGATACCGTGCAGGTGAAGCGCGCCGGCGAGGTGATTCCGCAGGTCCTCGGCCCGGTGCCCGAGCGTCGGACCGGAGCGGAGCACGTGGTCGCGGCGCCGACGCGGTGTCCGGCGTGCGACACGGCGGTCGCGCGCGACGACGCCGAGGTCGCGCTCTACTGTCCGAACATCGCCTGCCCGGGCCGTCGCCTCGAGGCGCTCGCACACTTCACGAGCCGTGACGCGATGGACATCCGCGGCCTGAGCTACCAG
Source organism: Gemmatimonadaceae bacterium (assembly GCA_049428925.1). Classification (GTDB taxonomy): domain Bacteria; phylum Gemmatimonadota; class Gemmatimonadetes; order Gemmatimonadales; family Gemmatimonadaceae; genus Pseudogemmatithrix. The sequence continues at coordinate 576 of JBMTAR010000178.1, read as the reverse complement.
CGTCTCGAGCAGCTCGTGGCCGCGGGCCTCGTGACCGATGCCGCCGATCTCTACACGCTCACGGCCGAGGCGATCGCTGGGCTCGACCGGCTCGGCGAGCGGAGTGCGACGCAGCTCGTCGCGGCGATCGATGCCTCGCGGGCGCAGCCGCTCTCGCGGCTTCTCAACGCGCTCGGTATCCGGCACGTCGGTGCCGAATCGGCGAAGCTCCTGGCGCGGCACTTCGGGACGATGGACGCCCTCCTCGACGCCCCGGTGGAGGCGCTCGAGGCACTGCACGGCGTCGGGAGCACGATGGCCGCGGCCATCTACGACTGGGCACGCACCCCGGCGATTCGACAGCTGGTGACGCGACTGCAGGCCGGCGGTGTCCGGATGGACGAGCCGCAGGCGGCGGGCAGCGACGGCCCGCTCACCGGTCTCAAGCTGGTGCTCACCGGCACCTTCCCCACCCTCTCGCGCCACGACGCCACCGCCCGCATCGAGGCCGCCGGCGGGAAGGTCACCAGCGCCGTCTCCAAGGCCACCGACCTCGTCGTGGCTGGCGAGGAGGCGGGAAGCAAGCTCGAGAAGGCG
>JBMTAR010000177.1:0-4389 GCA_049428925.1 Gemmatimonadaceae bacterium | reverse complement strand
CGCGAACCGATCGGCCCACCCGCGGTATCGCCCCGGAGCCGTGGCACCAACGGGATCGTCGAGCCCCTCGGTGGAGGAATCACCGAGCGCGACGTATCGGCCGAAGGGGAATGTCATCCGGGGAAGCTATTGCGTGCCGTGACCCGCTCGTATCCCGCGTCGCAATGCCCTGCACCGACCGCACTGATAGATTCGGCGCCGATGCCCCTGCATCCCGCCTACTTCGAGACCCGCTTCCGCTGCGACGGACCGCTGCCCGTCTGGCCGACGCGCTTCGCGATCATCTCCGCCCACGCCACCACCGGCGAGCGCTGGGATTCGGCGCGCGAGGCGACGGCCGACGCACAGCTCCTCGCGGCAATCCGCGAACGCGACGTCTGGCATGCTCGGATCACAGGCTACTCTCCGACCACCGGTCACGCGGAACCAAGCTGGGCCGCGGCGATTCCATTCGACGCGGCATGCGACCTCGGCGCCACCTTCCGCCAGGACGCCATCTATTGGGTGGACGGGGATGCACTCGGCGTCAGCCGCTGCACCGGAGTCCGAACGGTCGTCCCCGTTGGTGGTTTTCGCGAGCGGGTGGACTGACCAACGCGCCGGATCGTACCGGTTACACGCGCATAATAATGATGTAAGTAACTGACCTATAATGCTTTATCTAATCTTATCCACCGAGCAATCACAAAATGATGCATTGACATCACCCTACTGATGTCATAGCATCACAAATGCGCACTACCGTGGATATCGACCAGAATCTCCTGCAGCGGCTGCGGGACCGTGCCCACCAGTCCGGGCGATCGTTCCGCGAGGAACTCAACCAGGCGATTCACCGCGGCCTCACCCCCGAGTCGTCCGCGCCCGCCCCGCGCTACCAGACCCCGACCTTCGATCTCGGGCCTGCGCGCGCCGGCCTCGACCTCGACAAGGCCCTCGCGCTCTCCGCCACGCTTGATGACGAGGAGATCCGACGTCGCCTCGAACCACGAGGCTGACACCGTGCGGATCATCGACGTCAACCTCCTGCTGTACGCCGTGCACACCGGCAGCGCCCACCACGAGCGGGCGCGCGTCTTTCTCGATGACGCGATGAACGCCGACGAGACCGTCGCACTCCCCTGGAGCGTCGTGCTCGGTTTCCTCCGCCTCGTCACCAGCTCGAGGGTCTTCCCGAACCCCCTGACCACGGACCAGGCCATCGCGGTCGTCGACGGATGGCTCGCACGACCGAACGTCATCACCCTCGATGCGGACCCTGGCCACTGGGGCGTGCTCCGGCGCCTCCTGCAGGAGATGCACGCGACCGCCAACCGAATCCCGGACACCCACCTCGCGGCGCTGGCCATCGCCCGCGATGCCGAACTCTGTTCGGCCGACGCGGACTTCGCCCGCTTCCCGCGCCTGCGCTGGACCGATCCAACCAGCCCGCGCATACGCTAGTCGTCACACGCTGGCCGTCACACGCTGGCCGTCACACGCTGGCCGCCACACGCTGGCCGCCACACGCTGGCCGCCACACGCGCGCCGCCACACGCGCGCCGCCACACGCGCGCCGCCACATACGGCCGGCGCGCGCGACCGACTGACGCTCAATACCGCCAGCTCCGCAGATCCGCCCCCGGCGGCGCCGTCAGCAACATCCGCTCCACCGCCCACGGGAAGACCATCTGCGGGTACCGCAACCGTGAATACGCGTTCGACCGCGTGTGGTCGCCGTTCCAGCAATGCTCATCACGGTCCCCGTAATCCACCACCGCATCACTCGGCGGGTTCGCGGCGCGCAGGAACTTCTCCACCTCGTAGACCGCGTTGTTGAGGTAGTAGTTGTCCATATCGCCCACGTAGATCCGCAACTTGCCGCGCAGCTTCGGACCGAGCGTCGCCCAGTCACGCTTGAGGATGTAGGAGAGGTCGTAGTGCTCACGCCAGTACGCCGCGACCGCCGTGTCGATCACCCCGGTGCGACGGTCCCAGATCGGCTTCGGATATCCATCGGCACCGACAGGCGAGTACACACTCTCCCAGACGTCGTACTGGTCACCGGAACGCGTCTTCGTGCCGAGCGCGAGCTCGCGGAGATTCATCTGTTCGAGCGTCGTCGCCACGTGACCGAGAGAGTTGCGCGTCCCCGGCCGCGGAACCCGCTTGAACGGCCCCTCCTGGTAGTACGCGTTCCGATCCTTGTAGATGTCGACCACCGTGTAGTGGCGGAAGTCGATCGGATCGGGGCACGCCACCCAAGCGCCGTTGAACTCGTCAGGATAGAACATCTGCACGGCGAGTGACTCCCACCCACCCGTCGATCCGCCGTACGCAAAACGCGCCCACCCCGCGCCGAGCCCGCGGAAGCGACGCTCGATCTCCGGAATCAGCTCATACATGATCGCATCGCCGTACGGACCATTGTTCGCGGAGTTCACCGCGTACGAGTCGTCGTAGTAGGGCGTCGGGTGCTGGATCTCCACGAGGAGCATCCGTGGGAAGCCCGGCCCCGTCCACGTCTTGAAGAGATCGTAGCCCAGCTCCTGCTGAATCCGATTGTACCCGGCGAGGTTGAAACGCGCAGAATAGTCCGGCGCGAGGTTCGGGTCCGGCGGCGTCTCACGCCACCCGCTCGGCGCGCTTGGGAAGTGGCCGTGATTGATGACCAGCGGATAGCGCGCCTGCGGATGCGTGTCGAACCCCTCGGGGAGCGTCACCCACGCCGCGAGGTACATATCCGTCCCCCAGAAACGGCTCAGTCGCTCGGAGCGGATCTTCACGTACTTGATGTACGTCGTCTCGAGCCGCATCGGATCGGGGAGCGGCGCGATCTCCTCGGTGAGTGCGAGCGCTACCATCTGCGATGCGGCGCGCCCGTCGCGGCCGGCGGCAATGGTGATCGTCTGTGGCGCCGAGTAGAGGTTCCCTGGCTTCGCATTCATCTGCTGCCCCTCTCCGCGGTCGGGCGGGAGGAGCACCGTGTGGCCGTCGCTGCGTGTGAAGCGCTCGTAGCGATTGAGCAGCGCTTGCACGCGATACCGCCCCGGCGCGAGTTCCCGAAGCGAGCCAAGCGGATACCCGAATGCCTCGGCGTCGACCGCGCGCGCGGTGCCGGGCGTCCAGTCGGTGACGTCGACGCCGTAGACCTGCGCCGTCGCGACGTTGTCGGAGACCTGCGTCCGGGGCGTCCCCGTGGTGTCCTTGGAGATGTAGAGCAGAAGCCGTCCGTTGACCGGCGCGGCGACGCGCTCGCGCGGCAGCGTGATGGTCGCGCGCGGTTGGGCGGCGAGCGCCATGGGGAGCGTGAGGAGGAGACCGACCGCCGAGACGCGGCGGGCGAACGAGGAACGAACGAGAGGCACGTGCAGGCTCCGGTGGAGGATGCGCCAAAACATAGAGCGCTGGAGGAAAGTCGCCACCGGCGGCGAGGTAGGCAGTCACCGAACGCCACTGCATGTTTGTTATGCGCGGCCACGCCGTCCTCCCACCTGCCTCACGACCCAGGAGCGCTTGATGTCCAGACCCGTGCGTTGCTCCGTTGCCGAAATCCAGACCCACCTCGTCGCCCTTCCAAACTGGCAACGCACAGGCGATGCCATCACGCGGACGGTCGTCTTCCCGGGATTCCCCGAGGCCGTCGCGTTCGTGACACGGCTCATCGAGCCCGCCGAGTCGATGCAGCATCATCCGGATATCGATGTCCGCTACAACCGCGTCGTGATCACGCTCAGCACGCACGATGCCGGTGGGCTGACGGCGAGCGACTTCACGCTCGCGGCACGGATCGATGCCCTGGTGACGTGATGTGAGGTGAGCCGGGCCCGATGGGCCGGGCTCACCTCACTCGTAGAGTGCGGTCGGATCGGACGCGGAAAGCTCCACGAAGAACTCGGCGACCTTCTCGCACACCGCATCGAAGAAGCGCGCGCCCTTCTCCGCCGTCGCCGCCTTCGGGTCGCCGATGCCGGTGTCGGCCGTGACCTGCGTCCAACGCCGTGGCGCCCACACCCACCCGTCGCGCAACGCTGCCATCCGCCACGGCCGCGCGTAGCCGGGTCCCGCCTCGTGCAACGGACGCACCAGCTCGGGCGCGAGCGCGAGCATCACGCTCGTCTCGAGTTCACCCGCGTGATCGCCGAGGTCCTCGAAGAATCCGGACGGCGCGACGACCTGCCACCAATTGAGCGTGCAGAGGAAGACCGAGGTGCGCGGCTGCAGCTCGCGGATCATCCACTTGAAGTCGTTTCCGCCGTGTCCGTTCACGATCACCAACTTCCGAATGCCCTGCCCTTCGAGGGCCTCGACGAGATCGCGCAGGATCGCGAGTTGCGTCGTGGGCATCAGGTTGAGCGTCAGCGGGATGTCGAGTTGCGTCGTGTTCACCCCGAACGGCACGGCGGGAAG
>JBMTAR010000176.1:0-4466 GCA_049428925.1 Gemmatimonadaceae bacterium | reverse complement strand
CCCCCCGCGTCGTTGTAGCTTGCGAGGATGCGATCCCTCCTCTGGTGCTCCTGCGCGGCGGTGCTCGTCGCGGCCGGCTGTCGCGCGACTCCGCCCGGCGATCCCGACCTCACGCGCGTCGATTCGGCGGGTGTCCGACTCCTCACCTCGCGTCACGCCGAGACGTCCCTCGCGTGGCGGGTCGAGGAGATCGGGCTCCTCTCGGCGGCGGACGGGACCCCCTGGCGCTTCGACCGCGTGGCGCCGGACCTCGTGCAGGCGGACCGCGCGGGGCGGACCTATGTGCTCGTCGGGGATTCCGTGATCGTCCGGTTCGGGCGGGACGGCAGGTCCGACCGCGTGCTCGGGGCGCGCGGGACCGGGGCCGGGGCCTTCGTGCGACCCACGAGCATCGGGACGCAGGGGGATTCGCTCGTCGTCCTCGATGTCGGGAAAGGCGCCCTCGTACGATTCGGGCCGTCGCTCGATCCGCTCCCGGATCGTCCGCTCGCGGGCGCGCTCCTGGGAGCGAGCTGGCTCCGGTTTCGCGTCGGCGGGGTCTGGCGGTGGCAGGAGGGCGTCCTCGTCGGCGATACGGTCTCCGGGGCGACGCTCGTCCCCGGTGTCGCGACGCTCCCGCCCCACGCCGTCGGCCCGCGACTCCTCGTCGCGGAGGCGACGGGCTATGTGGTGCGGCTCTTCGAGGGGCCGCGACTCCTCGCCGTCCTCCGTCGCGACCCGGGGACGCCGCTCGGGCGGCTCGACGCGGTCGCGCTGCAGTCGGACGCGCACATGTATGTGCGCCGCGTCCCAGCGGGTGATACCACGGCCGTCGTCGACGTCTTCGGCACCGACGGGGGGTACCGGGGCACTTGGGCGAGCGGGGCGCTCCCCGTCGCCCTGCTCCCGAACGGCGAGATGCTCCGTCCGCGACCGGCGGATGACGGCGTCGGGGTGGTGATCGCGCGACTCCGGGTGGTGCGCTGATGGCACCGATGCTCCGGCTGGTCCTCCTCCTCTCTGCGGCGACGATCTTCGCCCCCCTCGCTGCGCAGCCCGCGACCACCGTCATCCTGGTCCGGCATGCCGACAAAGCGACGCAACCGGCGTCCGATCCGCCGCTCACCGAGGTGGGTACGGCCCGTGCGGCGGCGCTCGCCGTCGCGCTCGGCGACGCTCGAGTGACGGTCGTCGCGCACACCCCGACCCTCCGCACCCGCGAGACCGCACGCCCCGTCGCGGAGCGATTCGGCCTCACGCCCACCGTCCTCCCGGCCGGGCCCGCCGCCGCGCAGACCGAGGCGGTCGAAGCGCTCGTGCGCGCCCATCCGGGCGGGACGCTCGTCATCGTCGGGCACTCGAACACCGTGCGGCGCTGGATCGCCGCGCTCGGTGGCCCCGCGCGCCCCGACCTCTGCGACCACGAGTACGACGACTTCTTCACGCTGGTGATCGACGCCGCCGGCACTCGGCTCGTGCACGCGCGGTATGGCCCCCCGAATCCGGCGCCGTCCGCTCCCTGCGAGCAGATGGTGCCCGGCCGACGGTGACCCGCGGCGCGGACCGGCCACCCCTCGCCGCATTGCGAGGCCACGGGTGGCGGGGGAGATTTCGCCAATGACTCAGACGACCGCGGCGAACGACCTCGTGACGCTGGATGCGCTCCGCGCGGCGGCGGCGCTGTTGCGGGGGGTGGCGGTGCGCACGCCACTCCTGCCGGTCGATCCCCTCGCTGAGCGTGCCGGCGTCCCGGTGTACGTGAAGCCCGAGATGCTCCAGCGCGGCGGGGCCTTCAAGTTCCGCGGGGCGTACACCTTCCTCGCCTCACTCTCACCGGAAGCGCGTGCGGCCGGTGTGATCACCGCGAGTTCGGGGAATCACGGGCAGGCGGTCGCGCTCGCCGCGAAGCTCTTTGGCGTCTCGGCGACGATCGTGATGCCGACCACGGTGCCGCGGGCGAAGCGGGACGGTGCCGTCCGTCTGGGCGCGCGATGCTTCTACGCCGGCGTCACCACGCAGGAACGGATGGAGCGCGCGCTCGAGATCCAGGCGGCGGAGGGGCTCACGATGGTGCCGCCCTACGACGACCCGACGATCATCGCGGGGCAGGGGACGCTCGGGCTCGAAATCGCCGAGGACCTCCCGGATGTCGGCACCGTGCTGGTCCCGATCGGCGGGGGCGGGTTGAGCTCCGGGGTCGCGGCAGCGGTGAAGTACCTCGCGCCGCAGGCGCGCGTCATCGGCGTCGAGCCGGAGGGGGCACCGAAGTATTCGCGCGCCCGGGCAGCCGGGGCGCCAGTGACGATCCCGGCGCATCCGGAGGGACTCGCCGACGGCCTCCTCGCCGTTCGGATTGGCTCACGCAACTTCGACCATCTCGGCGCCTTCCTCGATGACGTGGTCACCGTCCCCGACGGCGCGCTCCCCTGCGCGGTGCAGCTCCTGCTCGACCGGATGAAGCTCGTGTGCGAGCCGAGCGGGGCGATCACCGTGGCGGCACTCCTCCTCGGGCTCGTGGCGCCGCACGGGCCCACGGTCTGCGTCCTCAGCGGCGGCAACGTCGAGTGGGACGGGCTGCGCCGACTGATCGGCGACGGGGGGATGCCGTCGTGACGATGCGGTGTCCCTCCTGTGGCGGGGTGTATGGCGGTGACGCGCGCTTCTGCACGCGCGACGGGTCCCGGCTCGTGGCCGTCGCGACGACGGTGATCGATGCCGCGACCGCGACCGCGGCGGACGCGCCCGTCGCCGCCGGTGCTCCGATCCCGACGCGCGTGATGCAGGCGGTGAGCCCGGCGACCCCCGTCGGTCATGGCAACATGACGGGCCAGGTCCTCGACGGCCGCTATCAGATCATGAAGAAGGTCGGCGAGGGCGGGATGTCGTACGTCTACCTCGCCGTCGACGCGGTGACGCAGCAGCGGTTCGCAATCAAGATCCTCTCTCCGGGGCTGAGCGCCGATCCGAGCGCGATGGCGCGGCTCCGGCGCGAAGCGGAGCTCGGCGCGAAACTCGCGCATCCGAACGTCTGCCACATCGAGCGACTCGGGGAGGCGGTGGGTGGCCTCGTCTACGTGGTGATGCCGTTCATCGAAGGAGAGATCCTCAGCGACCGGAATTACCGCGTCGGCCGGACAACGCTCGCGGACACCGTGAAGTTCATCGGGGAGATCGCGGACGGGCTGCACGTGGCACACGAGCTCTCGATCGTGCATCGCGACCTGAAGCCCGAGAACATCATGGTCTGCCGGGACGCCGCGGGGGTCGAGCACGCGGTGGTGATGGACTTCGGGCTCGCGAAGGAGCGGAAGACCGGCGCGGAGCGCGAGAAGCTCACGGCGACCGGGATCATCCTCGGGACCCCGGAGTTCATGAGCCCCGAGCAGCTGCGCGGGAAGCCGCTCGACGCCCGCAGCGACATCTTCGCGCTCTCGCTGATGGCCTACGAGATGCTCACGGCGAAGCTCCCGTGGGAGGGGCGCAACGCGCAGGAGATGATGGTCGCGCGCCTGCGGCAGGAGCCGATTCCGGCACGGACGCGTCGTCCCGAGCTGCCGCACGGCGTGGACGCCGTGCTGCTCAAGGCGATCGCGCGCGCGCCCGAGGATCGCTACGCGACCGCGCCTGAGTTCGCTCGGGCGTTGCGGCAGGCCGCCGAGTGACCCCGACGCGGCGCCTTGTCGCCGCGTGCGCCGCCCTCCTCGCGGTCGCCGGCGGTGGGGCGGTCCATCCGCTCGCAGCGCAGGTGCCCGGCGTCGACGTCCTGCGGTATCGCTTCGCGATTGACCTGCCACGGCGCGGCACCGAGATCGACGTCCGGGCGACGCTCACCGTCGCGCGGGGGCAGGCGATCCGGGTGCTCCCGCTTGACCTCCTCGCCCCGATGCGGGTGACCGAGGTGGAGGTCGGGTGCGCGCGGCCGCGCCGCGTGCTCGCCGAGCACGATGGGCGCGTGGTGCGCATCCCGCTCCCTGCCGCGCGCGCCGCGCGCGACACCGTCTGCGTCACGGTGCGCTACCGCGGCTCGCCCCGCGACGGGCTGATCATCTCGACCGACAGCGCCGGGCGGTGGCAGGCGTTCGGGGACAACTGGCCCAACCGGGCGCGCCATTGGCTCGCGACCGTCGATCATCCGTCGGACAAGGCGCCGGTGGAGTTCATCGTCGATGCGCCGGCGGGACGACGGGTCGTCGCCAACGGGACGGAGCGTGGGCTCGCCGTCCTCTTCGGTGGACGGCAGCGGAGCACCTGGGCGATCGACGAGCCGATCCCGACCTACCTGATGGTCATCGCCGCGGCGCCGCTCGTCGCCCATCCCCTCGGCGCCACCGCCTGTGGTGCGGGCGAGGGGGGTAGCTGCGTGCTGCAGAGCGTCTTCACCGCACCGGAGCAGGCGGCCGCGATGCCCGGTCGCTTCGCGGCCGCCGGGGCCATCGTCCAGTACTTAGCCCGCACCCTGGGCTCGTTCCCCTATCCGCAGCGGAACC
>JBMTAR010000175.1:0-4469 GCA_049428925.1 Gemmatimonadaceae bacterium | reverse complement strand
GCCCGAAGGATTCGCGATAATTGACGGTGATCCAATGCCCGTACACCTTGGCGACCCCATACGGCGACCGGGGGTAGAACGGGGTCGTTTCGCGCTGGGGGGTCTCCTGCACCATCCCGAACTGCTCGGAGGACGAGGCCTGGTAGAAGCGAGCCTGCGGGACCGTCCGACGCATCGCCTCGAGCATGCGCGTGACCCCGAGCCCCGTGAACTCCCCGGTGAGCACCGGCTGGTTCCACGAGGTGGCGACGAAGGACTGCGCCGCGAGGTTGTAGATCTCGTCGGGATGGACCTCAGCCATCACGTCCATCAGGGAGGTCTGATCGAGCAGGTCGGCGGAGAGCAGTTCGACGCGGTCGACGAGATGGCCAATGCGATCGTACGGCGTCGTCGAGGAACGCCGGACGACGCCGACGACGCGATACCCCTTCGTGAGCAGGAGCTCCGCGAGGTAGGAGCCATCCTGCCCGGTGATCCCGGTGATGAGCGCGGTCTTCTGCTGGGCCATGACGCGTGGACTCAGGTGGGGCAGACGAACGGGGGGAGCGCGATCACGCTCCCCCCGTCCGATGACGTGCCGTGGGGCACCGGGGCGTCAGACGGCCGCGGCGGCGGCCCCGCGCGGGGCCCGCTGGATCTTGCCGGCGTTCAGACAACGGGTGCAGACCTTGATCTTCACGGTCTTTCCCCCTTCCACGATCCGGGCGACCTGGAGGTTCGGCTTCCAGGTGCGGCGCGTGGAGTTGTTCGCATGCGACCGGTTGTTGCCGTGGGCAACGCCCTTGTCGCAGACGTAGCAGCGATTGCGCTGGATGGGCACGGGTCAGCCCTCCTGGATGATTTCGATCCGCGCCATATCCGCCCCGTCACCCTTGCGGTGGCCGGTCTTGAGGATGCGCGTGTAGCCCCCGGGGCGCGCCGCCTGCTTCGGGGCGACATCCTGGAAGAGCTTGTCGGCGGCGCCACGCTTCTGCACATCGCGCGCGACGAGGCGACGGGCGTGCAGCGTGCCGGCGCGTGCCTTGGTGATGAGCTTCTCCACGAAGGGCCGCAGTTCCTTGGCCTTCGCTTCGGTCGTCTCGATGGCGCCCTGCTCGATGAGCGAGGTCGCGAGGTTGCGGAGGAGCGCCAGACGCTGCTCCGACGTGCGGCGGAGGCTCCGCCCAGCCTTACGGTGACGCATGGGTCCTACTCCTCTTCGTCGTCAGGGGCGTTTGCGGCGGCGCGGCTCGGCGGCGTGCCCCAATCAACCACGCGCACGCCGTCCGGCGACTCCTCAAACCGCATCCCGAAATTGAGTCCTTCCTTCTCGAGGAGCTCGGCGATCTCCTGGAGGGACTTCTTGCCGAAATTCTTGACCTGCAGGATCTGCGTCTCGGTCTGCCGCACGAGGTCCCCGAGCGACCGGATGCTCGAGTTCTTGAGCGAATTGACCGAGCGGACCGAGAGCGAGAGCTCGTCGATCGGCGTACGGAGGAGCTCGGCGAGGCGGGCCCCCTCGGGGCTCCCCTCGGCGCCCGGCACCGCGACCGCAGCCGCGGCGGAGGTGCCGAAGCTCGCGAAATACTGGAAGTGCGTCTGCGCGAGGGCCGCGGCGTAGCTCACCGCCTCCTCGGGCGACACCGTGCCGTCCGTCTCGACCGTCAGCGTGAGGCGGTCGTAGTCGGTGCGCTGGCCGACGCGGGTCTCCGCCACGGCGAAGTTCACGCGCCGCACGGGCGAATAGATGGAATCAATGCGGACGAGGTCGACGGGGAGCGAGCGGTCCATCGGATGCTGCTCGGCCTCGACGTACCCGCGCCCCTTGTTCACGTGGAGCTCGATCGACAGATCCCGCGCATCCTGCAGCGTCAGGATGTGGTGCGACGGGTCGATGATGCGCACCCCGGCCGGGAGGTCGAGCTGGCCGGCGGTCACCGGGCCCGCCTTGCGGACCTTCACGGAGAGGACCGCTTCCTCGACGTCCGCGTCGAGCGCGAGCACGAGGGTCTTCAGGTTGGCGATGATCTGGTGAACATCCTCAACCACGCCGACAATGGTCTGGTGCTCATGGAGCACGCCGTCGATGCGGAAGCCCCACACGGCGGCGCCGCGGAGGGAGGAGAGCAGCATGCGGCGCATGCTGTTGCCGAGCGTGTGTCCGAACCCGCGCTCCAGCGGCTGCAGGCGGAACTCCGCCGCGTTCGCCTGGTCCTCGCGCTTCGTCATCTCGACGAGCTGCGGCCGGACGAGCCCGCGGAGATCGATCGTGGTAGCCATGGGAATCCTCGAGAGAAGTGGTGTCACGATGGCGCGGGTGCGCCACCGACGCCGTACCCCGCCCCTGACGCGCGGTACGCTCGTGAGACTGTCAGGGAGTCTGTGTGCTTACTTCGAGTAGAGCTCGACGACCAGCTGCTCCTGCGCCGCGATCGGGATGCTCTGCCGCTGCGGACGCTCGAGCATCCGGCCCGAGAAGGTGTCCTTGTCGACGGCGATCCACGCCGGCGAGGCGCCACGCGCCGCGACCTCGAGGGCCGCCTGCACGATGACGAGCTCACGCGACTTCTGGCGCACCCGGACCTCCTGGCCCGGCTCCACCACGAAGCTCGGCACGTCCACCGACTTCCCGTTCACCTCGACGTGCCGGTGACGGATGAGCTGGCGCGCGGCCTTGCGGCTCGCGGCGAAACCCATGCGATAGACGATGTTGTCGAGACGGCTCTCGAGCGCGGCGAGCAGGTTGTGGCCGGTGACGCCCGGGAGGGTCGAGACCCGCTCGAACGTGTTCCGGAACTGCCGCTCGCTCAGCCCGTAGATGCGCTTGATCTTCTGCTTCTCACGCAGCTGCTTCGCGTACTCGCTCACCTTGCGGCGACGGGCCGTGTTCTGGCCGTGCTGCCCAGGCGCGTACGGGCGCCGCTCCACCGGGCACTTCTCGGTGAAGCACTTGGTGCCCTTCAGGAAGAGCTTCGTACTTTCGCGCCGGCACTGCCGGCAGCTGGGACCGGTATACCGCATGGATCAGACCCTCCGACGCTTGGGGGGACGGCAGCCGTTGTGCGGAATCGGCGTCACGTCCTTGATCGACTTGACCTGCAGCCCCGCGGCGGCGAGCGCCTGGATCGCCGACTCGCGACCCGACCCCGGCCCCTGCACGCGGACGTGCACCCGCCGCACGCCGGCGGACATCGCCTCGCGCGCGCACTGCTCGCCCGCGACGGTCGCGGCGAACGGGGTGCTCTTCTTCGAACCCTTGAACCCGGCCTTCCCGGCCGTGCCCCACGAGACGGCGTTCCCGTGCGCGTCCGTGATGGTGATGAGCGTGTTGTTGAACGTCGCGTTGACGTGCGCCACACCCTCGGCGTCCACCACGCGCTTGGTCTTCTTCCCGAGAGCCATTACTTGGTCACCTTCTTCTTACCCGCGATCGCGCGGCGCGGCCCCTTCTTCGTGCGGGCGTTCGTGTGCGTGCGCTGCCCGCGAACCGGCAGGCCGCGACGGTGCCGCGTGCCGCGATACGAGCCGATATCCATCAGGCGCTTCACGTTCATCGCGACCTCGGTGCGGAGCGCACCCTCGACGCGGTACTGCTTCTCAATCTCCTGACGGAGCTTGTTCACGTCCGCATCGGAGAGGTCGCGGATCCGCTGCTCCGGGCTCACGCCCGTCGCCGCGAGGATGCGGCGCGCGAGCACACGCCCGATGCCGAAGATGTACGTCAGGCCGATCTCGACCTTCTTGTCGCGCGGGAGGTCCACGCCGGAAATACGTGCCATGTGTGGATTACCCCTGCCGCTGCTTGTGCTTGGGATTGCGCTTGCAGATGATCCGCGTCACACCCGCCCGCTTGACCACCTTGCAATGCTCACAGATCGGCTTCACGCTGCTGCGAACTTTCACTGAGGACTCCGAAGGGACGTGAGGGCGTCGCCGCCCGCAAATGCTTGCGATGACCGGTTTTCGGCCAGCCCCATAGCTTAGCGGGCCCGGCCACTTGACACAAGTGGCGGACCGACATGTACCAAAACGCGCGCCACGCGGCGGACTGCCCGAGCCGTCAGCGGACCCGCAACGTCTCCCGGATGCCGCGGAGCACCGCCGCCGGCGCTGCCGCCTCCGTCACCGCCCGGCCAAGCACCAGATACGCCGCCCCGTCGGCGGCCGCCCGCTCCGGCGTCGTGATCCGCGCCTGGTCATGCGCGGCGCCACCTGGGAGCCGGATGCCCGGCACCAGCGGATGCAGTCCGGGATAGGTCGACCGGACCGCCGCCACCTCGTGACCCGAACAGACGACCCCGTGCGCACCGGCCACGTGCGCGACCCCGGCCAGCCGGATCACCTCCGCCCCGACCTCCGGCGCCTCGCGGCCGAGCGTCACCCCCAGATCGGCCGCGGTGTGGCTGGTCAGCACGGTGACCACCAGAATCCCAGTGCCCCCGCCCGACACCACCCCCGGCCCCCCCCCCGGCCCCCCCCCCCACCCCCCC
>JBMTAR010000174.1:0-4492 GCA_049428925.1 Gemmatimonadaceae bacterium | reverse complement strand
GTCGGAAGGTGGCGGCATAGAGGATCCAGGGGCGATCGAGGAGCATCGGCTTCCCGCAGTCGCCGCACTTGGGGCGGTCCGCGGCGCGGTCGGCGGCGACCCAATTCCAGGTGCCGCAGAAGGCGCACGCGAGCGTGGCGTGGAGGGGTGGTGTCGTCATACCCTGTCGTCTATCCGGGGAGGGCGGGTCGCTCTACTTCGCCCGGAGCTCCCGGTGCCGTATATTCCCTCAGACGGGGCGTTAGCTCAGCTGGGAGAGCACCTGCTTTGCAAGCAGGGGGTCGCCGGTTCGATCCCGGCACGCTCCATACCATCGTTCCACTTGTGTTCAGGGTACCGCCTATGTCCGCTGCCACTCCCGCCGTCGGCTCCCCCGCACCGGATTTCACCTTGGAGTCGACGGGGGGGGCGATCACCCTCTCGTCGTTCCGGGGTGCGCAGCACGTGCTCCTCGCCTTCTTCCCGCTGGCCTTCACCGGCGTCTGCACCGCGGAGATGTGCGCCTTTGGCGAGGACTTCGACGCCTTCGCCTCTCGGGATGTGGCCGTCGTCCCCATCAGCGTCGATGCCGTCCCCTCCCTGAAGGAATTCAAGGCGAAGCACGCGATGCGAGTGGAACTCGCCTCGGATTTCCGGCGCGAGGTGTCCCGCGCGTACGGGACGCTGCTCGAGGAGCGCTTCTTCTCGACGCGTGCGTACTTCCTGATTGATAAGGCGGGGGTCGTGCGCTGGTCGTTCGTCGAGGCGACACCCGGCACGCGCCGGGAGAACGCCGAGATTCTCGAAGAGATCGCGAAGCTCGGGGCGTGAGCACGGCCGTCGTCCCGGACGAGCGCGACGGCGGGCGCGCGGACCGCGCCGCGGACCGCGCGCTCGTGTCGCTCGTCTGGGTCACGACGCAGCTCGCCACGGCCCGGGGTGGTGAGGCGGGGGTTGACCGCATCCTCGCCAACATCCGTCAGGTCCTGGGGGCGTCCGAGCTCTCCGTCTGGTTGTACACGCCGAGCGGGATGGTCCGTCGGTGGAGCGATGGGGTCATTCGGACGGCGGAAGCGGAGCTTCTCGCCCACCTGCCTGGCGGGGAACAGCTGCCCCGGACGCCCGGGGTGGAGGTGACGGGTATCGTGCGTGGCGATCGCACCCTCGGCGCGCTGGTCGCGCGACTTGGTCGCCCGACGGAGCCCGAGGAACGGCTCCTCGTCTCCGCCGTGACGAGCCTCCTGGCGCTGGAGCTGACGCACACCGAGCGCTCCCGTCAGCTGGAGGAGGTCGTGGCCGACCGCACCGATGAGATCGAGCGGGGGCGTCGGTTCATGGAGACGATCCTCGATTCCCTCCCCGTCGGCCTCTTCGTCGTCGATCGTGACCTCCGCGTGCAGAGCTGGAACGGCCTCGGGGCAATCGGTCTGGCCGACGTGACGCGGGAGGCCGCCCTCGGGCAGGAGATCGGCTCGCTCGTCTCCGCCGGGGAGGCGGAGGCGCTGCGCGCCGAGCTCGAACAGGTCTTCGAGACGGGGCGACTCGTGGAGGTCCGGCAGGAGCGCATCATTCGCGGGGAGCCTCGGACCTTCCGCATCACCCGCATCCCGATGCGCACGGCGGGTGCGACGGTGACCCACGCGATCACCATCGGCGAGGACATCACCGACTGGTCGCAGGCGCAGGAGCGCTACTCGCAGGCGGAAAAGCTCGCGGCAATCGGCCAGCTGGTGGCCGGCGTGATGCACGAGATCAACAACCCGCTCGCGACAATCGCCGCCTGCGCCGAGTCGCTCGGCTACCGGATGGACGATCTCCGCGCCGCCGGGGTGTCGGTGGCCCCCGAGACCGACGAGTACCTCGAGATTATCGATAACGAGGTGCAGCGGAGCAAGCGCATCGTCGACGGGCTCCTCGATTTCAGCCGGCCCAGCCATCCTCGGCGCGAGCGGGTGCATCCGAGTGAGGTGGTGGAGCAGACGCTCTTCCTCCTTCAGCATCACGTGCGCTTCCGCCGGCTCGCCGTGCGGACTCGGCTCGATCCGATGGTGGGTCGCATCCCGAACGCGAACAGCGAGCAGCTCGTGCAGGTGTTGATGGCGCTCCTGATCAACGCGAGCGATGCCATCGGCGAGCAGGGGACGGTCGAGGTGGCGACGACCTTGGGCGGTGATGAGGCGCCGAGCGTGACGATTGCGGTGACCGACGATGGGAAGGGGATCCCGCGCTCCGAGCTCGACCGCATCTTCGAGCCGTTCTACACGACGAAGGCGCCGGGGGAGGGGACGGGGCTCGGGCTCTCCATCTGCTATGCCATCGTGCAGGAGCACCGCGGGCGCATCGAGGTGGAGAGCGTCGAGGGGCGTGGCACCACCTTCCGCGTGATCCTGCCGGTGGTGGGCGCATGAAGGTCCTCGTCATCGAGGATGACCCGACCGTCGGGCAGTTCGTCACCCGCGGGCTCGAGGAGCATCGGTGGACCGTCGATCTGGTGGCCGATGGCGACACGGGCGAGGGCCTCGCGCGCTCGCAGCCGTACGACTTGATCGTGCTCGACCTGCGCCTCCCGGGGCGGAGCGGCGTCGAGGTGCTGCGTGCGCTCCGGCAGCGGGGCATCGAGACACCGGTGCTCGTGCTCACCGCGCAGGACGCGGTCGACGCCAAGGTGGAGACCCTCCGGGCAGGGGCGGATGACTACGTCACGAAGCCCTTCGCCTTCGAGGAGCTGCTGGCACGGGCGGAAGCGCTGGTCCGACGGCCGCGGGCCATCGTCTCGCCGCGCATCACCGTGGCGGATCTCGTCATCGACCTCGACGCGCGGGAGGTCGCGCGTGGAGGCCGCCGGGTCGACCTGACGCCGAAGGAGTTCCTCGTCCTCGAGTACCTCGCGCGGCACGCCGGCCGGGTGATGAGCCGCACCCTGATCACGGAATACGCCTGGGGATATCACTTCGATCCCGGGACGAACATCGTCGACGTGGTGATCACCCACCTGCGCAAGAAGGTCGACGCCGGGTCGGAGCGGAAGCTGATCACAACAGTTCGCGGCGTCGGCTACGTGCTGAAGGGGTAGGGGCGTGACGAGTCTCCGACGGCAGTTGACGCGGGCCCACGTCGTCGGAGGACTCGCGACGAGCATTGCGCTGGTGGCGGTGCTACTCGGCTCCGAACGGACTGTGGCGCGGCGCGCCCTCCAGCAGCGTGTCGATGAGGCGGCCACCGTCGCGGCACGCGTCCTCGCGCAGGCCGGGACGGGACGCTTCGCCGGCATCGTCGTCACCTCCGACAGTGCGGCGCCGCCCGCGCTCTCGCCTGCCGTCGCCCGGACGCTCTCCGCCCTCCCAGGCTACCTGCTCGTCGCCGACGGCAGCGCGGTGCTCTACGAGAGCGAGGCGGTCCGTCGGTTGACCGCACGCGACCGGGCGACCCTGGTCGCCGCCGCGACGACATTACTCACGCCGGCGCGCCCCGCGGCCGAGGTTCGGCTCTCGACGGAGACGGTCTTCGTGCGGCTCCGCGGCGAGGAGGAGCCGCTGGCCCTCGGGACGGCCGGGGCGCCGCTCCGCGTCATCGCGGGGCGCTCGCAGGAGCCGCTGGCCCTCACCCGGCTCGACGGCTTCGGCCCGCTGCTCGTCGCCATCGGATTGCTCGCCGTCATTTCCGGGGTCATCGCCTGGGGGGTGATTGGCGCGAGTCTCCAGCCGTTGGAGCGGCTCGCGGGGAGCCTCGAGGCGATCCAGCACGGACGCTCCCTGCATCGCCGGGTCCGCGAGGAGGAGGGGATCGAGGAGGTCGACCGGCTCTCGGAGACGATCAACGCGATGATCGCGCGCATTGAGGCCTCGTTCGCCGCGCTGCGCCGATTCACTGCCGATGCGAGCCACGAGCTCAAGACGCCACTCGCCGTGCTGCGGGCGCATCTCGAGCGGACGATGACGACGGCGCAGGTCCCGCCCGAGCAGCTGGCACCGCTGGAGGATGCGTTGGCGGAGACGGCGCGGATGACGGACCTCGTCGAGTCGCTGCTCACCCTCGCGCGCGCCGATGAGGGGCGGTACGACCTCCATCGGGAGCCGGTGGCACTCGAGCCCTTGGTCCTCGAGCTCTACGAGACAGCGGGGATCCTCGGCGAGGAGGCGGGGGTCACGGTGGTGCTGACGGGGACCGAATCACTGACGGTGCCGGGTGAGGCCACACGACTCAGGCAGCTTGGGCTGAACTTGGTGACCAACGCCGTGAAGTACACGCCAGCCGGTGGGCGCGTCGCGATCGGCCTGTCGCGACGTGGGGAGGAGGCGGCGATCGTCGTGGACGACACCGGGGTGGGGATCGCGGCGCCCGACCTCCCGTTCATCTTCGAGCGGTTCTGGCGCGCCGACCGGTCACGGTCGCGGGCGGGGGAACGCGGCGGGTTCGGTCTCGGGCTCTCGATTGCGGAGTGGATTGCCCACGCGCACGGGGGGACCATCACCGTCGCCTCGCGTCCGGGACGTGGGACCACCTTCACGGTGTC
>JBMTAR010000173.1:0-4504 GCA_049428925.1 Gemmatimonadaceae bacterium | reverse complement strand
GTATCACCGGTATCGTCCGCAACGCGGACGGCGGCGCGCCGATCTTCGGCGCCACTGTTGAGGTCAACGCCGGCGGCACAAGCCGCGGCGCGGTGACCCGCGAGGACGGCCGCTACACCATCGCGGTCGAGCCGGGGACCTACTCGGTCCGCGTGCGCCGCATCGGCTTCTCGACCGACTCCGCCACCGGCGTGGTCGTGCGGGCGGGCGCCTCGGCAACGGCCAACTTCACGCTCAAGGCGAGCGCGACGCAGATCGTCGGCGTGACGGTGACCGGCTACGGCACGCAGGAGGTCCGTGACATCACGGGCTCCGTGAAGGCCGTGACCGCGAAGGACTTCAACCCGGGCCGCGTGGTCAGCGCCGAGCAGCTCATCCAGGCGAAGGTCCCGGGTGTGCAGATCGTGGACAACAACGAGCCGGGTGGCGGGATGTCGATCCGCATCCGCGGCGGGACCTCGATCAACGCGAGCAACGAGCCGCTGATTGTGGTGGACGGCGTACCGCTCAACATCGGTGGCGGGCTCTCCTCGGGCCGCAACCCGCTGAACTTCCTGAATCCGAACGACATCAAGGAAATCACCGTCCTCAAGGACGCGCAGGCGACGGCGATCTACGGGTCGCGCGGCGCGAACGGCGTCCTGATGATCACGACCAAGTCGGGATCGGCGGCGGAGCCGGTGCTCAGCTATTCGTCGAACTTCTCGACGTCGACGGCGGCTCGCACCCCGGATCTCCTCTCGCCGAACCAGTTCCGGACGGCGGTCACCACCTACGCGAACGCGAACGTCGGGCGCCTCGGTGCTGCGCAGACCAACTGGCTCGACCAGGTGCTCCGCTCCGCGGCCGGCGTTGAGAACAATGTGTCGCTCGCGGGGATCCGCGACGATGCGCGCTATCGGCTCTCGGTCGGTACCCTCCGGCAGGACGGCGTGCTCGCCGGCACCACGGCGGAGCGGGTGACGCTCGCGCTGACCTACAGCGACCTGATGCTGAACGACCAGCTCGAGTTCCGCACCAACCTGAAGGGCTCGCGCTCGGACGACTTCTACACGCCGGGCGGTGTCCTCGGGTCGGCGATCGCGATGGATCCGACGCAGGCGCCGCTGACGGGCAGCTCGTACTACCAGTACACGGAGCCCCTCGGCCCGAACAATCCGCTCCAGGACCTCGCCCAGCTGATCGACCGCGGCCAGACTTACCGCACGGTCGGCAACATCGAGGCGAAGTACTTCATCCCGCAGGTGGCGGGCCTCTCCGCGACCCTGCGTACCGGCTTCGACCTCGCCACCTCGCAGCGCACCTCCTTCTCGCCGTCCACGGCGCAGCAGGATGTCGAGAGCGCGCGCGGCGGCCGGTTCGACCGGAGCAACCCGCGCCAGTTCAACACCGTCTTCGAGCTGTTCGGCAACTACAACCGCAAGGTGATGGGCGCCACGGTCGACCTGACGGGCGGGTACACGTATGAGGAGCAGACGGGTGACTACCCGTACTTCTGGGCCGAGGAGCTCTCCACCGACCTCCTCACGATCAATGGGGTGCCCTCGGCGGGGCTGCAGAACACCTCGCTCTTCGTCGAGGATGCCCGCCTGATTTCGTTCTTCGGTCGGGCGAACATCTCGATCGATGACCGCTTCCTGATCGCCGCGAGCCTCCGGCGTGACGGGTCGTCGCGCTTCGGCCCCGAGAACCAGTGGGGTCTCTTCCCGTCCGTCTCGGCCGCGTGGCGCCTGACGAACGAGCCCTTCATGTCGGCGCTGCCGTTCTCGGACCTCAAGCTCCGCGCCTCGTGGGGCGTGAACGGCAACCAGGCCTTCGGCAACTACCTGTACATCCCGACCTACACGTTCGGCGGGGCGCAGGCGCAGTATCAGTTCGGGAACACCTTCGTCTCGACGATCCGCCCGAGCGCGGTCGACCCGAACATCAAGTGGGAGCAGACGGCGTCGACGAACGTCGGCGTGGACTTCGGCCTCTTCAACGACCGGATCACCGGCTCCCTCGACGTCTACTCGAAGACCACCGATGACCTGATCTTCACGGTCCCGGTGGCGGCCGGCACGGCGACCTCGAACTTCGTCACGACGAACATCGGGTCGATGCGGAACAGCGGCATCGAGCTCGGGATCACCGCGACGATCCTCGACGGCCGCACCTCGCCGTGGAAGTACGACGCGAGCTTCGCGATCTCGTCCAACACCAACGAGCTGACCGCCGTCAGCGGCTCGGGCACCGACCAGATCCTCACCGGCGGCATCGCCGGCGGCGTCGGCAGCACGATCCAGGTCCTGCAGCCGGGCAGCCCCGTCAACAGCTTCTTCGTCTACCGGCACAAGAAGGACGCCAACGGGAAGTACGTGACCGGCGACAAGACCGACGCCCAGCTCTACGAGGATCTCAACGGCGACGGCGTGATCAACCAGAACGACCGGGAGGTCTACAAGAACCCGGCGCCGCGGATGATCATCGGCCACACGTCGACCGCGTCCTACAAGGCGTGGGACTTCTCCCTGACGGCGCGCGCGTACCTTGGCAACTACGTGTACAACAACGTGGCGTCGAACCTCGGGCACTATTCCGGCCTCCGGGGCGGGGCCCCGACCAACCGGCACGCGTCGGTCATCGACAACGGCTTCGTGAATCCGCAGTACTTCTCGAGCCTCTACGTCGAGGACGCGTCGTTCCTCCGCATCGACAACATCTCGGCGGGGTACACCCTCCGTGACGTCTTCGGTGCCAGCTCGGTGCGCGTCTTCGGCACCGTGCAGAACCTCTTCACCACGACCAAGTACAGCGGCGTGGATCCGCTCGCCGGCGTGAACGGGATCGACAACAACCTGTTCCCGCTCGCCCGCACCCTCACCGTCGGCTTCAACGTCGGCTTCTAACCTCCACGGAGACCCATCCAGATGAACCGGATCTTCCGTTCCACCCTCACGGCGGCCGTCGCGCTCCTCGCGGGCGCGGCGTGCACCGACCCCACGGTCGCGCCGAAGAGCACCATCAACTCCGAGACCGTCTTCACGGAGCCGTCGGCCTACAAGGCCTACCTGGCCAAGCTCTACGCCGGGCTCGCGGTGACTGGCCAGCAGGGCGCGGCCGGCAACGCCGACATCGGCGGTATCGACGAGGGCTTCTCGCACTACGTCCGCCTCTACTGGCAGATGCAGGAGCTCCCGACCGATGAGGCTGCCGTGGCCTGGGGCGACCAGGGCATCCAGGAGCTCAACTCACAGAGCTGGGGCTCGGCGAACTCGTTCCTCGGCGCCATGTACTATCGCGTCTTCTTCCAGGTCGCGATGGTCAACCAGTTCATGCGCGAGACCAGCACGTCAAAGCTGAACCAGCGTGGCGTGTCGCAGGCGCTCAAGGATGAGATCGCCGGGTATCGTGCCGAAGCGCGCTTCCTGCGCGCCCTCAGCTACTACCACGGGCTCGACCTCTTCGGTGCCATCCCGCTCGTGACGGAAAATTCGCCGATCCAGGCGATGCCGCCGCAGGCGACGAAGCAGGAGATCTTCGACTTCATCGTCGACGAGCTCAGCGAGATCCAGGCCGAGCTGCCGGCCCCCCGGTCCGGTCAGTACGGCCGCGCCGACCGCGCCGCGGCCGCGATGCTGCTCGCCAAGGTCTACATGAACGCCGAGGCGTACGTCGGCTCGGCCAAGTACGCCGAGGCGCTCACCGAGGTGAACAAGGTCATCGCGGGTGGGTACACCCTCGACGGCAACTTCCGCCGGATGTTCTCGGCCGACAACCACACCTCGCCCGAGCTGGTGTTCGCCGTCCCCGCGGACGGGCGGAACATCCAGACGTGGGGTGGGATGACCTTCCTCATCCACGCCTCGATCGGCGGCAACATGAACGCCGGCGACTTCCACATGGACGGCGGGTGGTGGGGACTGCGCACCAAGCAGGTGATTGCGGACCTGTACCCGGCGATTGGACCGGCCTCGCCGGACGCGCGGTCGCGCTTCTTCACGATCGACGGCTTCAACCCGGTGATGTCCGACCTGACGAACTTCACCACGGGCGTCGGCGCGCCGAAGTACACCAATAAGACGTCGACGGGCTCGAACGGGCAGGACCTGACCTTCCCGGACACCGACTTCCCGATGTTCCGCCTCGCCGACGCGTACCTGATGTACGCCGAGATCGCAAAGCGGGCGCCGACCGCGGGGGCCTCCGACGCGCAGGCGCTGACCTATGTCAACAACCTCCGCCAGCGCGCGTATGGCAACGCCTCGGGGAACATCACCGCGGGCGAGCTGACCCTCGACTTCATCCTGGATGAGCGCGCTCGTGAGCTCTTCTGGGAGGGCCACCGCCGGCAGGACCTGATCCGCTTCGGGAAGTACACCGGCGCGTCGAAGGTCTGGCCGTGGAAGGGCAACACGGCCGCCGGGACCGGCACCCCGGATTTCCGGAAGCTCTACCCGCTCCCCGCGAGCGAGCTGATCGCGAACAAGAACCTGACCCAGAACACCGGGTACTGATGGTCGTC
>JBMTAR010000172.1:0-4609 GCA_049428925.1 Gemmatimonadaceae bacterium | reverse complement strand
GCGCTGGGAGGTCTCCGGCTATGCGGGGCGCACGGCGACGCGGGGGAGTGAGGAGGCGATCGCGCGGACGCAGCTGTCGAGCGTGCATTACGCGCAGCGCCCAGGTGGGGAGCTGTCCTATGATCCCACACGGACGAGCCTCGCCGGCGGGGTGACCTCGGCGTCGATCCGACGCTATGCGGGGCGCGTGCGGTGGGAGACGACCACGCGATTCGCCGAGCCGGGGACTGAACTGAACGATATGGGGCTCGTCGTGCTGGTGAACGACGCGTCGATCCGGAACAACCTCTCCTTCGTGTCCGTCCGTCCATCGGCATGGTACCGCCGGGCGCAGCTGACCTTCAGCTCGGAGCAGCACTGGACAAGCGGCGGGCTTCCGAGTGGCGCGTCGGTCGCGATGCGCTCCGTGGGCGAGTTCACGAATTTCTGGAACTATGAGGTCTACGCCACGACTTGGAATCTGGGGAGCAGCTATTGCATCAGCTGTGCGCGCGGCGGCCCCGCCCTGCGGGTCTCCCCGGGGACGCTGCTGAACTTCGGCCTCGGGGGAGATCTGCGGAAGGCGGTTCGTCCCGAGGCCAGTGTGACGGTCTCGCGTGGGGATGACGGCCGGTCGTGGCATGCGCAGGCGGATGGGCGCATCAATGGGCGGATCGGGACGCGCTCCTCGGTGGAACTCGGTCTCTCGTACGAGCGTCGGACGAATGACACGCAGCCCTACGCGAACTATGGGTCGCCGCTGAGCGACACCACGCATTACACCTTCGCGCGCCTCGATCAGACGACGCTGGCGGTGGCGGCGCGGGCGAATGTCACGCTGACCCCGACGCTCAGCCTCCAGCTCTATGCACAACCCTTCGTGGCCAGCGGCGCCGTCTCCGATTGGCGCGAGATCGCGGACCCCGATGCTGCCACCTACGCGGACCGCTTTGCGTCCTTCAGCCGCGTCGGGAGCGCGCTGCAAGGCTACAACGCCAAACAGTTCAACTCGAACGTGGTGCTGCGCTGGGAGTACCGGCTCGGGTCGACTCTTTTCCTGGTCTGGCAGCAGGGGCGCACCGACGGGCGAAATCCGGGGACCTTCGACGCCGGACGCGACCTGCGGAGTCTCTTCGCGACGCATCCGGACAACACCCTGCTGCTGAAGTTCTCCTACTGGTTCACGCCGTAGGATCGGCACGGTCACCCCGGCCACCGGGCGGAGCCCCGATCGCTCGGCCGCGCCTCCCTCGCGCCCTCCGCTGGACGGCCGCATCTTCTCGCGCATGGCCCTCCTCCCCGACACCACGCGTGATGCCCGCCGCGTGATCCTCGCGTCGTCCCTCGGCACGGTCTTCGAGTGGTACGACTTCTACCTCTACGGCTCCCTCGCCGGCATCATCAGCACCCAGTTCTTCTCGGGGGTGAACCCCACCGCGGGATTCATCTTCGCCCTGCTGGCCTTCGCCGCCGGCTTCGCGGTGCGGCCCTTCGGGGCCCTCGTCTTCGGCCGACTCGGCGACCTGGTGGGGCGGAAGCACACGTTCCTCGTGACCATCCTGCTGATGGGTGCTTCGACCTTCGTAGTCGGGGTGCTGCCCAGTTACGCCCAGATCGGGATCGCCGCGCCGGTGATCCTGATCGTGCTGCGCCTGCTGCAAGGACTCGCCCTCGGTGGGGAGTACGGTGGCGCCGCGACGTATGTCGCGGAGCATGCGCCGCCCGGTGAGCGCGGCAGCTACACGAGCTGGATTCAGACCACCGCGACGATGGGGCTCTTCCTCTCCCTCCTCGTGATCACCCTCTGCCGGGTGACGTTGGGGGAGGCGACCTTCGCGGCGTGGGGCTGGCGCATCCCGTTCCTCGTCTCGCTCGTGCTCCTCGGCATCTCGGTCTGGATCCGCCTCGCGCTCGAGGAATCGCCCGTCTTCAAGGCGATGAAGGCGGAGGGCACCGCCTCCAAGGCTCCCCTACGCGAATCGTTCGGTGAGTGGCGGAACCTCAAGGTGGTGCTGCTCGCGCTCTTCGGGCTCACGGCGGGGCAGGCGGTGGTCTGGTACACCGGGCAGTTCTACACCCTCTTCTTCCTGACGCAGACGCTCAAGGTCGATCTGCAGACCGCGAACGTGCTCGTCGCCGTCTCGCTGCTGCTCGCGACCCCGTTCTTCGTGATCTTCGGTCGGCTCTCCGACCGAATTGGGCGGAAGCCGATCATCCTCACGGGGTGTCTGCTCGCGGCGCTGACCTACTTTCCGCTCTTCCGCGCCCTGACCCACTTCGCGAATCCGGCGCTTGAGGCTGCCCAGCAGCGCGCGCCGGTGGTCGTGGTGGCCGATCCGGCCGAGTGCTCCGTGCAGTTCAATCCCGTGGGGACGAGCCAGTTCACCTCGAGCTGCGATGTGGCGAAGGCCGCGCTCGTGAAGCGCGGCGTCCCGTATGCGAACGAGGCTGCGACGGGGGCCGCGACAATTCGAGTGGGGGCGGTCGAGATCCCGTCCTACGACGCCACCTATGCCGATGCACCGCAGAAGGCGGGGTTCGATGAGGAGCTCGCGGCGGCGCTCGATGCGGCGGCGTACCCCAAGGCCGCCGACCCCACGGGCATCAACCGCCCGATGGTGGTGTTCGTCCTCTGGATCCTGGTCGTCTATGTGACGCTCGTCTACGGCCCGATTGCTGCGATGCTGGTCGAGATGTTCCCGACGCGCATCCGCTACACGTCGATGTCGCTCCCCTACCACCTCGGCAATGGGTGGTTCGGTGGGTTCCTGCCGACGACGGCCTTCGCCATCGTCGCCTCGACCGGCGACATCTACTCCGGGCTCTGGTATCCGGTGATCATCGCCTCGGTCACCTTCGTGATCGGGCTGCTCTTCGTCCGTGAGACCAAGGACGCCGACCTGCACGCGGGGTGAGCCCGCGCCGCTCAGCGCAGCGCCGGGTCCCGGTAGGTGTCGCGGCCGCCCATGATCGTCAGCACAGGTCGCGCCCGAGTGAAGGTCGCGAGCGTGCCATCCAGGATGTCGTCGGAGAGCACGACGAGGTCCGCGAGCATCCCGGGCGCGAGGATGCCGATCTCCCGCTCACGGAAGGCGGCGTAGGCGGCGTCGCGGGTGTAGTGCCGGAGCGCTGCCTCGACGCTGATGCGGTGCTGTGGCTCCCATCCCCCCTCGGGGGTGCCGTCGGCGAGCTGTCGGAAGACCGCCATCTGCATCCCGAGGATCGGGCTCATCGGGAAGACGGGATAATCGCTGCCGAAGGCCTGCACGGCGCCGGCATCGTCGAGCGCCTTGAACGGCATCGCACGCGCGGCGCGCTCGGGGCCGAGGAGCGGCACGTAGTTCTGGAGCGCCGTCGCGTCTGGCGTGGCGAAGACCGCCTGGGTCGAGGCGATCACGCCGAGCGCCTTGAAGCGGGGGATGTCGGTGGGATCGGGGACCTCGAGATGCTCGATGCGATGGCGGCGATCCCGCGGACCATTCCGTCGCGCGACGGCCTCGAAGGCGTCCAAGGCTTGGCGGATCGCGGCGTCGCCGATCGCGTGCAGCTCCACCTGGAGGCCGGCGCTGTCGTAGCGGGCAAGCGTCTCGACGAGGGTGTCGAGCGACCAGCGTGGAAGCCCCGTCCCGCCGCCGATGGCGTACGGGGCGAGCATCGCGGCGGAGCGCGCATCGACGGTGCCATCGAGCATCCCCTTCGCGATGCCGTGTCGGAGGAGCGGCCCTCGGTCGCGATCGCGGCGGGACGTCCATTCCGACAGCGCGGAATCGCTCGGTAGCGGCACGAAGGGCACTGCGATGCGGAATCGGGTGCGCAGGGTCCCCTCGGCAAGCGCCCGCGCGAAGGCCTCCTCCTCGGCCTCGTTCAAGCCGTTGGCCATCTGCAGCGCCGTGAGGCCGTCGCGCGCTGCTGCGGCCATCGTCTCCTGCAGCGCCGTGTAGACCTCGTCGGCGCTCGGGGGCGGAATCTGGGCCTTCACCGGCCACGCCGCCGTCTCGCGAAGCAGCCCCGTCGGTGTCCCGTCTCGGGCGCGGTCGATCGCCCCGCCGGCCGGCGCCACGGTCGTCCGGTTGATGCCGGTGAGCCGGAGGGCGACGGTGTTCGCGATCGACTGATGGCCGTCACGATCGACGAGGAGCACCGGGCGATTGGGGAAGGCCGCATCGATTGCGGCGTTCGTCGCGGTGTTCGCCGGGAACATATCCGGGGTCCATCCGCGCCCGGTGACCCAAGCGTCCGGTGGCAGCGTCGCGGCGAAGGCCTGGAGTCTGGCGACGATCGAATCGACCGTCGGCGCGCCGGTAAGGTCGGCGTCGCGTCGCGCCGGGAGATGCCAGTGGGCGTCGTGGAAACCCGGGACGACGCGTCGACCGCCGAGGTTCTCAATCCGCGTGGCCTCGCCGGCCAGCGTCTCGATCTCCGCGTCGTACCCGATCGCGATGATCGTGTCACCCCGGATGGCGAGGGCCGTCGCGGCGGGGCGTGCCGTGTCGCCGGTCCAGACGAGGCCATTCAGCAGGATGCGATCCGGCGGTGGCGCGTCCGTGCCGCACGCGGCGGCAACGAGCAGCGCGGCGGCGAGGCACACGGCGCGGCCGCGACAGCGCTGGCCGGTGACAAGCAGGCCGGT
>JBMTAR010000171.1:0-4623 GCA_049428925.1 Gemmatimonadaceae bacterium | reverse complement strand
GTGATGCCTGTCGCCGGGTCCCCCGCGGAGGTCGTGCCGTCCTCGCGCAGGCAGCTCATCGTGCCCGCGGCCCAGCCGCTGAGCGCCGTTTCCGAAAGGCGATACGTCCCGCTCGCCGAGGTCGCCGCGACCAGGCCGGCGAACGTCGAATCGGCACTCCCCGACACCGTCGTCAGCGCGAATGCCCCGCTCCCAAACCCCGTCGGCGTGAAGCTGAAGGTGCTGTCGCCTCCCACTGCCGTCTTCACCACGCGGATTGCGCCAGCGGCGGTGTTCGTGAAGGTGCAGACGATGAGCTCGGAATCATCCACGACGATGGTCGCCGCACGGGAGGCGAGCGAGACCGAGCTGTTCCCCGATGGATCGGTGCAACTCAGCGCCGTCAACGCCCACCCGGTCGGCGGAGCACTCTCGGTGACGACCTGCGTGCCGAGCGGCACATCCTCGAAGAGCAGCGTATCGACGCCGCTCGACGCCGACCCCGGCGTTCCCGTGCTCATCGAGAATGTGGCGGGAATGGGATTCGGCTCATCCCCGTCCGTCCGCGTGAAGTCGAAGCTCCCGACGTCACCGAGCGTCTGCTTGATCAGCATCACGCGCCCCATCGGCTGAATCGCGTTCGACTGCATCTGAAGATCCATCGAGCCGGTGGAGATGCCGTTGATGGAGATGAGCCCGAGATGGTAGGGTGAGCCTGGCACCATCGTGGCGCCCCCCCCCATCCAGTCACGCGTCCGCGAGATGTGCGCTCCGACGAGCAGCAGTGCGCTCGTCACCCCCGGTGCCGGGGTCAGCACGATCCGAATCGTCGCCTCGACATCGGCCCCGCAACCATCCAGGGTCGCGTCAGCGACACCGATCGCCGCCAGGTCGATCCCCCGCAACGCGATGGCCGGCCCACCCGCCTCGGCGCGCGTGATCGCGGTCGCGAGGCTGTCGGCGAACGTGGCCCCGCACGCCGCGGACGCCCCGGCCACGAGGGCCGCGGCGAGCGACCCCGCTGGCGTGGAGGCGCTGATCGCCCGCATCGCCGGAGGCGTCGTGGAACTCACCGGACCCGTGCAGAAATCCGCATAGCGCGATTCGGTGCACACGTTGGCATTGGCCAGCGACGCATTCCAGACGCCGAGGAAGTCGAACGTGTGATGCCCGCCCTTCTTGAACCCGTACGTCATCACCAGAGTGTCAGGCCCGGTATCGACGATATCCGGGATCCGGAGGACGTGGGGGACGTACCAGCCTTCATAGTACAGGTTATGCGTCTCGTTCAGGTTGCCGGTGGTCCAGTTGCAGGCACTCGCCGGATCCTTGTCGTTCTCGCAGTGCCGCCAGTCCTGCTGGTTCGGCGGACCACTCACGACCGACACCCCAGATGGCGGCCCCGCCACGCGCGTCGGCACCGCGTCGTCACGACAGGCGACCACCGTGCCGAGCGCGCCGAACAGGAGCGCCAGAACGAGGCGGCCCCGCCGCGTGTTGTCCCTCGTGAACCATCCCATTGTCGTCCCCTCCACCGCTCGCGCGGCCGATGGTCGGCCGAGAGAGCCCCACCCGAGGGGCCCGCCCGCGTCACGCGCGTCCTACGAGGGGAGAGTCGCGCGCCGCCGCGCCGCGCTGTATCAGGTGGAGCGCGCATCCGGTGTCGGGTGACGTGGGCACCGACTGATGAGGGAAGTCGGGTGTCGCAACCGGCTCGCGCGGCGATGGCACCGAGCGCGGATTCCTGATACCAGTCGCACCCATCCTCAGGAGCATGGTGTCGGGCGAACCGACACCCCATCCCACATCCTCATTGACACGCGAGAAAAAATGTCTATAGTTATGACTATGCCCACTGCTTCGAAGGCCACACTCAAATCACGACTCCTCGAGTTCCTGCGAGACCTCGAGGCCACCGGAGAACCCATCATCGTGACCAACTACGGCACGCCCGTGGCGCAGATCACGCGCCTCTCCCCGGGCGCCTCCGTCGAGGCGCTCTTCCAGGATGTCCAGGGGCAGCTCCGCATCGTCGGGGATCCCGACGCCCCCACGACCGACGAGTGGAGCGCGGCGTGACCGCCGCCTCCACGCGTCCGGTCGTTCTCGACACCTCTGCCCTCCTCTATTGGACGCTCGAGCCGAGCGCGCTCACCGTGGCGGCGCGCACAGCAATCGACACCGCCCTCCCACGCGCCGGCTGCGTGGTGAGCGCCATCTCCCTGTGGGAGATCGCCCTCAAAGCGCGGCAGGGACGCCTACAGCTCGGTCTCACGCCGGTCGAGTTCGCCGATCGGCTTGCGCGAGTGAAGGGGCTCGAGATTCGCGCGGTCGATACCCGCACCTGGCTCCACAGCGTCGGCCTCGAGTGGGCGCACCGTGATCCCGCGGACCGAGTCATCGTGGCAACGGCAGCCCTCCTGCGCGCCCCGCTGGTGACGAGCGACGCGGAGATTCGTGGATTCTACGCCGGTGGGGTGTGGTAGCTCCGGCACCACGAGCGGGAAACCTTGATGGCGGTCGAGGGGTTCATGTCGCGTGCCTTCGCACGAGGTGAGCACGGCCCGCTGCACGTCGAGGCGGCAGCAGTGCCCCGCCCCCCGACTTCCCTCTGGAGAATCGATGTCCGATCGACCCGCCGCCGCCCCCGGCAAGTGCCCCGTGATGCACGGTACCCCAACCGGCGGCCGCTCCAACCGCGACTGGTGGCCAGAGCAGCTCCAGCTCGGCATGCTCCACCAGAACCCGCCTGCCGGCGATCCGATGGGCGCCGACTTCGACTACGCCGCCGCGTTCCGCACGCTCGATCTCGATGCCGTGGTGGCGGACCTGACGGCGCTGATGACCGAGTCGCAGCCCTGGTGGCCCGCGGACTACGGCCACTACGGTCCGCTCTTCATCCGGATGGCGTGGCACTCGGCGGGCACCTACCGCACCGCGGATGGCCGTGGCGGCGCCGGCAACGGCACGCAGCGTTTCGCCCCGCTCAACAGCTGGCCCGACAACGGCAACCTCGACAAGGCCCGCCGCCTCCTCTGGCCGATCAAGCAGAAGTACGGCGCCAAGCTCTCCTGGGCGGATCTGATGATCCTCGCCGGGAACGTCGCGCTCGAGTCGATGGGGTTCCGCACCTTCGGATTCGCCGGCGGGCGCGCGGACGTCTGGGAGCCCGAGCAGGACATCTACTGGGGCCCGGAGGCCGAGTGGCTCGGCGACAAGCGGTACTCGGGTGACCGCGAGCTCGCGAATCCCCTCGCCGCAGTCCAGATGGGGCTCATCTATGTAAACCCCGAGGGGCCGAACGGCACCCCCGACCCCCTCGCCTCGGCGCGCGACATCCGCGAGACGTTCCGTCGGATGGCGATGAACGACGAAGAGACCGTCGCGCTGGTGGCCGGTGGCCACACCTTCGGCAAGATGCACGGCGCCGGCGACCCGGGCCTCGTGGGCCCGGAGCCCGAGGGCGCGACGATGGAGGAGCAGGGCCTCGGCTGGCGGAACCGCCTCGGCACCGGGAAGGGCGCCGACACCACGACCTCCGGCCTCGAGGGGGCGTGGACCCCGACGCCGACGCGCTGGGACAACGCCTACTTCGAGACCCTCTTCCGGTGGGAGTGGGAACTCGTGAAGAGCCCGGCCGGCGCCTGGATCTGGGAGCCGACCGACAAGGTCGCTGCGCGCACCGTGCCCGACGCGCACCGCCCGAACACCTTCGTGCTCCCCGCGATGTCGACCGCGGACATCGCGATGCGCACCGACCCGGCGTACCGGGCGATCTCCGAGCGGTTCCGCGCGAACCCCGAGGCCCTCGCGGACGCGTTCGCCCGCGCCTGGTTCAAGCTCACGCACCGTGACATGGGCCCGCGCGCCCGCTACCTCGGCTCGCTCGTCCCGAGCGAGGTGCTCGCCTGGCAGGATCCTGTTCCGGCCGTCGACCATCCGCTCATCGGCGCCGCGGAGATCGACCAGCTCAAGGGGCGGCTCCTCGCCTCAGGGCTCACGATCGCCGAGCTCGTCACCACGGCGTGGGCCTCGGCGTCCACCTTCCGCGGCTCGGACAAGCGCGGCGGGGCCAACGGCGCGCGGATTCGGCTCGCCCCCCAGAAGGACTGGGAGGTCAACGAGCCGCGGCAGCTCGCGCGCGTGCTCGGGGTGCTTGAGACGATCCAGCGGGAGTTCAACGCCACGGCGGCCGGCGGGATGCGTGTGTCGCTGGCGGATCTCATCGTGCTCGGCGGCGTCGCCGCCATCGAGGAGGCCGCGCGTCGGGCCGGTCACCCCGTGGCAGTGCCCTTCCAGCCAGGCCGCACCGATGCCACGCAGGAGCAGACCGATGTGGAGTCGTTCGCGTGGCTCGAGCCGCAGGCGGACGGGTTCCGCAACTGGCAGCGCACCCGGTTCAGTGTCTCGACCGAGGCGATGCTGCTCGACAAGGCGCAGCTGCTGACGCTCACCGCCCCGGAGATGACCGCGCTGGTGGGTGGCCTGCGGGTGCTCGGGGCGAATCACGGCGGGTCGAAACACGGGCGGCTCACCGACCAGCCTGAGACGCTCACGAACGACTTCTTCGTGCACCTGCTCGACATGCGCACCGAGTGGAAGGGCGTGTCCGAGGCGCAGGAGCTCTTCGAGGGGCGCGACCGC
>JBMTAR010000170.1:0-4630 GCA_049428925.1 Gemmatimonadaceae bacterium | reverse complement strand
CCACCTGCGAGGGCACTCCGCGACTCCAGACCGCTGGGGCCTTCGTCATTATGGCGGGGGGGGACTGGGTCCAGGCGCAGGGGGGCGGGGTCGCGACGGTGGTGACCTCACAGGTGCGGCGGTTCCGTCCGGTCTCGAACACGCTGACGATTCCGGCCGACCTTCGATCACAGGTGGGACCCTATCTCGTCGAGGCGGAGCAGGCGCGTGCCCGTGTGCATGGCCTGCCGGTGTCGGCGAGGGACCTCTTGGAGCTCGAGCGGATGGGGACGTCGACGGCGATGCTCGACTTCGTGGTAGCCGCCTCGTATCCCGAGGATTTCGCGATCGGCGGTGGTGCGACCGGTCCGGCCGTCGCCGAGGTGCGTCGCGAGTCCGCTGCCGTTGCCCCCCGGGTGCCGCTCTTCATCGGCGGCGGGACGGCGATGTCGTACTTTGACTGGGCGATGTGGAACGGCTGCGGCGCGAGCTGGGGGCTGATGGATCCACTGGGCTGCGGGTGGTTCCCGATGCTGAATGTTGCTGGAGGGATGTACTACTCACCGTACGCGCGGTTCGGCGCAGCATGGCCGTACGGGGGCTGGTACGGCAACCCGTACTTCGGCGGCGTCATCATCCGCCCGGTCATCACCCCAGGAGACGGCGGTGGCCTCGGGGGTGGGGGAATCGGGGGCGGCGGGAGTGGCGTACGGGGCGGGCGAATGGTGCGGGGACGAGGCTACGTTCAGGATGGGAATGACGGCGGGGCGTCGACTCCTCGAGCCGCTCAGCCTCGGGGGTCGTCGGTGCGCACCGAGTCCAGCACCGGGGGCAGTCGGTCCTCTGGTGGCTCATCCTCCGGCGGGAGCGGGAGTGCAAGTGGCGGCGGCGGCTCGAGCGCACCGCGCACCGCGAAGCCCCGTGACCCGTGAGCTTCGGCCGTTAGATTCTCCGCACACGGGTGTTCCGAGTCGGTGCGTCCGTGCCTGCCCCCGTAGCTCAGGTGGATAGAGCGACGGTTTCCTAAACCGCAGGTCGGCGGTTCGAGTCCGCCCGGGGGCACTCGGCTACAATGAAGGGCCCCGAGTCCCTAGATTCCTGCCATCGGCGCCCGGGGTGTGGCCTCGGACCGCCTGGACCGTCCCACCCGATCTACCGAACCAGATGACTGACCTCGACTTGAACGATTCCCCCTCTTTTGGTGAGACGCTGCAGGCGTATCGCCGCCCGTTGACGATTGGTGCCATCGTGCTTGTGGCTGGCGCCGGCGGTGTCTGGCTCTGGCAGCGGTCCGGCCAGATCAAGGAGGAGAAGGCGGCGACCCTCTATGCGGCCGGGGAGGCGGCGTTCGCGGGCGGCAACCCGGCCTTGGCCCTGACCGAGTTCGCCAAGGTGACGGCCCGCTACGGTTCCACGAACGCCGGCGTGCAGGCGGCGATGCTTTCGGCCCAGATCCTGTTCGAACAGGGAAAGCACGCCGACGGACTGGCGCTGCTCGAAGCGGCCCGGAAGTCCGCGCCCGAGGCGCTCCGCTCCGGGGTCGAGGCGTTGATCGGCGCTGGGCTGGAGGCGACCGGGAAGCTCGCGGAGGCCGCCGCGGCCTATGGGGCGGCGGTCGGCGGGGCCCGGTTCGAGTCTGAGAAGGATGCGCTCCGGATGGAGCAGGCTCGGCTCCTCCAGGCCAGCGGTGACGTGGCCGGCGCGAAGGCGTTGTATGAGACGGTGGGTGGCCGCGATGACTCGCCGTACGCCGGCGAGGCTCGCATCCGTCTAGGTGAAATCAGCGCAGCATCTTAAGGCACTGCACTTAATGTAGAAAAGCAGCGGTTTCGGTCTTTGGATCGAACCCGCTGTCGCTTATGTGTCGCTGACTTGCGCTCATTCTGGGGGACGGGGATAGCCGGCCCGTCTTAAACGAGAACTACCGATAATATGTATTATGTAAAGTAAATATCTGGAAAGGTGTGGAAATCGTGGCACGCACGGTTGCCTGCCATCCGACAGCGGCCTCCCCTGGCTCCAGCCTAAGCCGGACGATCCCCAAGGTCGACGAGCGTCCCGGTGAATACAATCCGCCCCTCACCAGAGATGGACGGGACCTCCCCTCGGGACTCCTGGCGATACCGGATGGTCAGGGTCCGGCCAGACCGGGTCCGGAATCGGGTCTCGTCCCCGGTGACCCCCCAGGCCCGCAGGACCGCGGCGCAGGTTGTCGCCCCGCTGGCACAGGCCAAGGTCTCCCCCTCGACCCCACGCTCGAAGGTCCGCATCGCCCAGCCGGCCGGGGTCTTGGCCACCCAGTTCACGTTCGTCCCGCGCTCGAAGGTCGGGTCGTGCCGGAGCACCGGCCCGCGACTGGCGATGTCCACGGCATCGAGGTCATCGACCTCGACCACAAGATGCGGGACCGTGGGAAAACCGAACCCCA
Source organism: Gemmatimonadaceae bacterium (assembly GCA_049428925.1). GTDB lineage: Bacteria > Gemmatimonadota > Gemmatimonadetes > Gemmatimonadales > Gemmatimonadaceae > Pseudogemmatithrix. Next base: position 2,223 of record JBMTAR010000170.1, on the reverse strand, counting down.
TCCGACGCTCGCCAGGCCCCAACGGGATACCACCGACCGCCGGCTCAAGCCTCTCAAATGGGTTGAGGTCGACCTCCGGCTGCCCATCTGGCCGGAGCCAGCCGCGGAGCTCCCCAGCATCACTCCCAAAGGAGAACCCCTCGGGGTCCACGATCCCCAGATGGGTCGCCAGGCGCACCGTGCAGAGGGTGGCGTTTCCGCAGAGGTTCGCCTGGGTGCCGTCGGCATTGAAGTAGCGGATGCGGAACGGGAGTGTGTGATCGGGTCGGAGGACCACCACGCCGTCGGCCCCGACCCCGAAACGCCGGTCACACGCGGCCGCAATCACGGCCGGATCCATCGTGACGGCCTCGAGTGCCGGGTCCGTCCGCGCGTCGACGAAGACGAAATCGTTCCCCGACCCCGTCAGCTTGGTGAACGGGAGCGGACGCGCGAGCACCGGGGCGCTCACAGCCGCCCCGTCATCGCCCACCAGCGGAGGCGCCAGACCATCAGCACCGCCTCGCGGACAATGTGGCCACTCATCTTGCTCTCCCCCAGTGTCCGATCCGTGAAGACGATCGGGATCTCCACCGGACGAAACCCCTTCCGGATGGCCCGAAACGACATCTCGATCTGGAACGCGTATCCGTTGGAGCGGACGTCGCCGAGGTCGATCGCCTCGAGCACGCGACGGTGGAAGCACTTGAACCCGCCGGTGGCGTCCCAGAGATGGAGTCCGGTGACGAACCGGGCGTAGATGTTCGCCCCGTAGCTCAGGAGCAGGCGGCTCATCGGCCAGTTCACGACGGTCACGCGGCCATCGAGGTAGCGACTCCCGAGGACGAAGTCGGCAGACTCGGCGGCCTTCAGGAACTCGGGCAGGTGCGACGGATCGTGGCTGAAGTCCGCATCCATCTCGAAGATCAGCTCGTAGTCGCGCTCAAGGGCCCAGCGAAAGCCATCCCGGTACGCGGTGCCGAGCCCGAGCTTGCCGGGCCGCCGCAGGAGATGGATGCGGGATTCCCGCGCGGCCAAATCGGCGATCAGGTCGCCGGTGCCGTCGGGCGAGTTGTCGTCGACGAAGAGGATCTCAATCCGCGGATCCTGTGCGAGCACCCGACCGACGAGCGTCGGGACGTTGGCCCGCTCGTTGTAGGTGGGGGTGATGACGAGGGCGCGCTCAGGCATTGCGCCGCCGGATGAACCCAACCAGGAAGAGCAGTGCGGCGAGGCCTGCGGCGGCAATCGACATCCGCTGCCCCGCGTGGTACGGCGCCGAGTCGAAGCGGAGCTCAACCACTTGGGCCCCCGCCGGCAGCGGCACCGCCATCAACGACAGGTTCGCCCGGATCGGGGTGACGGCCGCGCCGTCGACGCGAGCGGTCCATCCGGGGTAATAGTTCTCGGAGACCACGAGCGCGGCGCCGGACGGCGCGGGAGCATCGAGGTGCACGGTCGCCCGCCCTGCCCCGACGTCGCTTACCGTGGTCGTGATCGCGAGCGGCTCGGGGATTGCTGTCAGTGGTGTGGTCGCGATTGGTTCGCTGGGATCGATCAGCGCGACGCTGCGATACGGGAAGTTCGGGGCGCGCGTCGCCTCCTCGACCGCCGCGTCCGGGTACTTCGCCAGCTGCGGGACGACCCACGCATAGTCGTGCACGCCGGGGAGCTCGTGCAGGTAGACGGTGCTCCCCGCGGCGGACTGCACAGGCCCGACGACGCGACGTGCGCCGCTGATCGGCAGTGAATCCAGCGTGGTATAGAAGTACTTGATGTTCAGGAGGCCCCAGAAGGTCGGATTGGCAATCTGGTCCCAGCCGCGCTCCTTCCCTCCGAGCCGCTGATAGCGACCGAGCTCGTTGCCGTGGTACCCGAGGGCGAGGCGCACCCCGTGGTGCATCAGGCCGTCGCCCTCGAGCATCGGGTCGTGGTACGCGCCGGGCACCCCCAGCGCCGCCCCCGCGGCGATCACCCGAACGGGGGACGCATCCGCCTTGATCCGATCGATCGCCGGGTCGGACGCGAAGCTCTGCGCCGCAGGCGCCGAGAAGGTGAAGTACTTCCGCTCGATGCTCCAGAGATCCGCCACGGTGACGGCGGCTAGCGCCCAACCGGCGAGCGCCGGGGTGAGGCGACGCTCCGCCACACCAAGCCCGATCGCGGCGACGAGCACAAGAAACAGCCCGGACCGCCACGCCCCGCCGATGACCTCGCCGCTGTTCGCCGCGATGTTCGCCTCGA
>JBMTAR010000169.1:0-4684 GCA_049428925.1 Gemmatimonadaceae bacterium | reverse complement strand
CGCACATCCTCGCCTTCGAGGGGAACTCCGAGGTCGTCTGGTTCGAGGGGAACTACCAGGCCTACATCGAAGACCTGCGGAAGCGGAAGGGCGCGGACGCGGACCAGCCGCACCGCATCAAGTTCAAGCCGCTGACGCGCTGACGATGGCAGTGGCGACTCCGGCGTGCCCTCGGGGAATGTCATGACCCGCATGCTCTTCCTGAATCTCCCGGTGACAGACCTCCCGCGCGCGATGGCCTTCTGGTCCGCGCTCGGGTTTTCGTTCAATCCGCAGTTCACCGACGAGAACGCCGCCTGTCTGGTCATCAGCGACCACGCCGGCGTCATGCTCCTCACGCCGGCGATGTTCGAACGGTTCAGTACGCAGCCTGTCGCTGATCCACAGCAGGTGACAGGGGCCTTGGTCGCCATCACCTGCGAGAGTCGTGACGCCGTGGATGCGATGGTCGGTGCGGCGATTGCGAATGGAGGCCGCGCGGCGATGCCGCCTCAGGATCACGGCTTCATGTATCAGTGGAGCTTCCGGGATCCTGACGGGCACCACTGGGAGCCGTTCTGGATGGATCCCGCGGCAGTGGAGCCGGCAACGCATCAATGAAGGCGATGATCTGCCGGCGGTGCTCCGCCGTCGGCAGACGGCCCACCCCACCGCCCAGATTGTCGAGCATGTTCTTCGCCTGACTCGTCGCCGGCGTCACCGCGGTGATGGCCGGATGCGACAGCGTGAACTTCAAGAAGAACTGTGCCCACGTGCTCGCGTCGAACTCCGCTGCGAAGGCCGGGAGCTGCTGCCCCGCCACCCTTCGGAAGAGGCTTGTCCGGCCGAACGGCGCATAGGCGAGCACAGCGATCTTCCGCTCGATGGCGAGCGGGAGAATTACCTCCTCCACGTCCCGGTTGTCCGCCGCATAGTCGACGCCGATGAAGTCGAGCGGTTCGTTCCGCATCACCTCGATCAGCTGCGCGTACTGGTTCGGGAAGGTCGTGGAGATGCCCACGTACCGCACCTTGCCCGCGCGCTGGAACTCCCGCACGATCGGGAGCTGCGTCGCGGGGTCCCCCATGTTGTGGACCTGGATTAGGTCGATCGACGGCCGCCGCAGCCGCGCGAGGGACTGCTCGATCTGCGCGCGGGCCGCCGCGGGGTCGGCGGTCCCGCCACGCCGGCCGGCGACGTTCACCTTCGTGGCCCAGAACATCCGGTCCGCCACGCCCAGCTCATTCACGAGGCCGCCCGCCACTTCCTCTGAGGCCCCGTATCCAGGCGCGGTGTCAAACACGCGTCCGCCACCCTCCACCAACGTCTCCAGCACCGCGCGGAGCGCCGTCACATCCTCGCTGCGCGCCACCTCGGCAAACGTCGCGGAGCTACCGAGCCCGATGACGGGGATCCGCTCCCCGCTCTTCGGAATGGCGCGTTGCAGGAGCGGACCCGCCGGGAGCGGGAGCTGCTCGAGGGCGCGCAAGAGGGACGGCGAGACGCCGAGGGCAGCGGCGAGGCGCGAGGCCTCAGCGAGGAAGTCGCGACGGGAGGTCATAACTCCAACATACCGCGAGTCGACAAAGTGGGGGATGTGCCTTGCAGCGGAGCCCGCTCACCCCGCGGCGGTGAGCCGCGCAATCGCAGCGAGCCCGTCCGCACCCACATCCAGACTGTGCGCGTTCACGTACAACGCGATGTGCTGATCGCAGACAGCGTCGCTCAACTCCTGCGCGTGCGCGCGCACGTAGGCGCGGCTCGCCTCGGGATGGTCGAACGCGTACTGCACCGACGCCCGGATGGCGCGCTCCATCCCGGCGACAAGCGTCGGGTCGAGGTCAGCGCGCGCGCAGATCCCAGCCAGCGGCACGGGAAGCCGCGTCGACTGCTCCCACCAGTCGCCGAGGTCGATGACGCGCACGAGCCCGTGCTCGGCGTAGGTGAAGCGGCTCTCGTGGATGATCAGCCCCGCCGCCACCTCACCGCTGGCGACCGCTCGTAGGATCCGGTCGTAGCGCATCTCGACGACCTCGCCCAGCTCGGGGGCGGCGAGGCGGAGCAACCGATAGGCCGTCGTCTCACGCCCCGGGATCGCGATCGGGCCGCGCGCCGCCGCCTCGAGGGAGATCGCCTCGCGCGCGACGACGAGCGGTCCCACCCCGTGGCCGAGCGCCGCACCGCTGCGGAGCATGCGGTAGCGATCGCCCACGGCGGCGAAGGCGCCCACGCTGAGCTTCGTGAGCGCGAAGTCGCCCTCGTGCGCGCGCCGATTCAGCTCTTCGATGTCGAGCAGTACGGGGGTGACCGGCACCGGCGTCTCCACCAACCCGTGCGCGAGTGCGTGGAAGGCGAAGGTGTCGTTGGGGCAGGGTGAGTAGCCGAAGGTGAGCGCCGTCACGTGAGACGCTCCGTCTGGCCGGGTGCGCGCCACGCGCTGCCGCTCGTCTCAGTGCCGGCTGTCTCGCGCTCAATCGCTCCAGCGATCGCCGCGACGAGCGCCGGCGTGGCCGCGGTGATCGCCGCGAAGGCCTCATCGAACGCCCACCGGGACCGGTCGGGCTCCTCGATGGCGTTCGAGATGGCACGTACCTCGATGGCCGGCACCCCGGCCATCGCTGCGGCGCGGAGGACGGCGAACCCCTCCATCGCCTCCACATCGATTCCATCCATGCCCGCCGTGCCGCCGACCGCGGCGCTGGTGCCGATCGGGAGACACACCGCCGTGGGCAGCACCTCACGTGCGGCGGCGACGAGTGACGCCGTGGGCGTGAGTTCGACGGGCGCCCACGCCGCTGCCGCGGCGAGATCGCTGTAGCGCGAGACGCGGCCGATCACGAGCGCGGGTGGGATGAGGCCGCTCGCGCGTCGTGCACCGGCGATGCCGACGTGCACGATCGCTCGCGGCCGTCGTGTGGCGATCGCCGCCGCCGTCGCGGCCGCCGCCTCGACGGGGCCGACGCCGCAGACGAGCGTGCGCCATCCGTCGGCGGGCGCGAGTTCGCGCGCGGTCGCCGCGATGACGAGGAGATCGGAGAGCTCCGTCACGCGCGCCATCCGGCTCAGTGTCGCATCGTCCCGCGGGCGACGCCGAGGTGATGCATGGTGTGATGCTCGCCGACCGTCATCAGGCCGATGAAGCCGAGGCCGCGGATCCGCGCGACGGCGCGCGAATCCGTGGGCGACGAGGCCCGCACCGTCACGCGGACCCCCTCGGCGATCTCCGCCGTCTCCCAGGTCAATCCGTTCCCCGCCATCATCATCCCGTGCTCACGAGCCATCCGGCGGATGGCGTCCCGCACGCGGCCCGTTCCGGTGACCGTGAAGGTCGCCCCCCCAGGGACCGCCTCGGCGCGCACCACGCTGCGCAGGGTGAGATCGTCCATGTCGATGAGGTGCTGCCGCAGCGCCTCGAGGTCAACCTTCGACCAATCGGTGGTACGGTCGGCCTCAAGCAACCGGACGATTTCGGCAATCGCGGCGAAGGCACCCTGTCCCGTCTCAGTCGCCGTGGCGGCGGTGCGCGTCGTCGATGGCGCGGCGTCTCGTCCAGCCTCGCGCGTCGGCATCTCGTGCGTCATCCCGGGGCGATGCTCGTGGCTCTGCGCAGCGACGAGGCGCGCGGTCAGCAGGAGACCGATGGCGAGGAGGGGGTGACGGGACACAAGTGGCTCCGGGGGCGGAAGGTGACCGAGGCGCCACGCGGCGCGCCCCGAAAGATATCGGCGTCCCCCGCGCATCCGTCGTGGGTGTCGGGCAACCCTTGGTGCGGTCGGGGGATCACACTGACTGCGACCCACGGCGACCGCGACGCACCTTGGTCCCGTGTCGTCCGTCACCCGTCGTCTCGCCGCGCTCGCCTGCATCGGCCTCGCGCTTCCGCTCCCCGCGCAGCGCCTCGAGGCAACTGTCACGGCCATCACGGCCAGCGGCGACTACCTCTTCACACGCGGCGTCACGAGTTATGCCCTCACCGGCGGTCTCACACTCGACGCGGACCGCTGGCGACTCGGCGTCGAGGTGCCACTGATCAGGCAGAACGCGACGGCGGTGGCCTGGGTCGCGGGGATGCCGATCCCCGTGGGTGGGCCGGCCGCCGCCGCACTCGCCGGGCGTGTGGGTGAGGCCGCGGTGCCGCTCCCGGCGGAGGCGTATCGCACCACCCTCGCCGATCCGACGTTCACGGTCGGCACCGACCTCGCCCTTACGGATGACGGCGGGGTGCGGATTGGCGTCGTCGGCGCCGTGAAGGTACCCGCGGCTGGCGTGGAGACGGGGGTCGGTACGGGGGCCACCGATGTCGGGGCCGCGCTGCACTGGTCGGCGATGGGGAACCGTTCGTTCGCCGTCGCTGACTTCGGCTACTGGTGGCTCGGGGATCTCCCCGATCTTACCCTCGACGACCTCGTCACCGGTCGGTTTACGATGGGACGCACCTTCGGCGAGATGGGGCGGTTCTCCGCGATGCTGCGGTGGGAGGCGGCGACGGCGGTGATCCCGCAGGTCGATCCGCGCTACAGCATCGGGATTGGAATGGGGGTCGCGCTGGCCCGTGAGGAGGCAGTGACCCTCGCGTTCGATCGCGGTGCGAGCGAAACGGCGCCCGACTGGCGCGTCACGATGCGCTGGCGGCACGGAGTGCCGGCGGGAGGGTGGGGGCGCTAGTCGCGTCCCCGGCACGGGAGCGCTACGATTGGCCGTCGTT
>JBMTAR010000168.1:0-4696 GCA_049428925.1 Gemmatimonadaceae bacterium | reverse complement strand
TCGGGGCACTCGGTCTCCTCGCCGGCGCTGTCGACGCGCAGTCCTCCACCTTCCGGATCACGCCGCAGCGGCCGATCGACGCGCTGCGCCGCGAGGCGTTGGCGGCGACGCCGCCGGTCGAGACGGGGCGTCGCGCGCCCGACCTGATCGACATCACCTCGGTGGACCCGCGGATCCGACTCGACATCCGGTACGCGACCGCCGACAACTTCATGGGCGTGGCGATGTACGACCGTGCGACCGCGCGGCTGCAGCGTCCGGTCGCCGAGGCGCTGGGGCGGGTGCAGCGCACGCTGGCGGCGGAGGGGCTCGGGCTGTTGGTCTTCGACGCGTACCGGCCGTGGTATGTGACGAAGATGTTCTGGGAGGCGACGCCCGATTCGCAGCGCGTCTTCGTGGCGGACCCGAGCCGTGGGTCGCGGCACAACCGCGGCGCGGCAGTGGACCTGACGCTCTACGACCTGAGGACGGGGGTGCCCCTCCCGATGCCGAGCGGGTACGACGAGTTCACGGAGCGCGCGTTCCCGGACTATGCCGGTGGCACGGCGGCGGAGCGGGCGAACCGGGCGCGGTTGCGCCGAGCGATGGAGGCGGAGGGGTTCTCCGTGTACGAGGCGGAGTGGTGGCACTTCGACTTCGCGGGGTGGGCGGAGTGGGCGCTCGGGAACGTGCCGGGCGTGTAGATTCCTCGCATGCCACAGATCACCTGTCTCCGCTGCGGCCAGTCCACGGCTGGCTTCGAGAAGTCCCCGTTCCCGGGCGCGATCGGCGCGCGGATCCTCGAGGGGACCTGCCCTGACTGCTGGGCGCAGTGGCTCAAGCAGCAGACGATGCTCATCAACCACTATGGCCTGAACGTGATGGACCCGCAGGCGCGGCAGTTCCTCACGAAGAACATGGATGCCTTCCTGTTCCGTGCGGGCCAGCTCGACGAGGTCGACACGTCGAAGCAGGGGACGATCGCGCACTGATCGCGCTCGATCTCATCGCCGTCACGCGCCACGCCGGCGCGCTGGCCGTGCTGGTCCGGACGGGCGGCGGGTGCCCCTGGGCCGTCTTCGCACCGAAGCACACGCTCGACTCCGCGGCGGCCCGCCTCGCCCGAGCGGCGCTCGGTCACACGCCCGCCTGGCTCGCGCAGGTGGGGGCGCTCGCCGACGGGACGTCTCACCCCTCGCGTGCGACGCTGACGGTGACCTACGTGGCGGTGGTGCGTGAGGGCACGCCGGCGCCGGCGGACGCCCGCTGGGTGCCGCTCGACGCGCTCCGCGAGCTGCGCGGTCCGCGCGGGGTGTCGCCGCGGCAACGCACGGCGGTGACGGCGGCGGTGCGGGCGCTGCGCGATCGGATGGCCCTCGACGGGATCGCCTTCCACCTGCTGCCGGAGCGCTTCACGCTCGCGGCGCTGCAGGCCACGCACGAACTGCTGCTCGAGCGGCGGCTGCACAAGGCGAGCTTCCGTCGCACGCTCGCGGCGGCGGACCTGGTCGAGGCAACGGACGAATGGCAATCGGAGGGCCGCGGGCGGCCGGCGCAGCTCTTTCGCGCCGTGGCGAGCGCCACGCGACCGAGCGGATCCACAGCGGGCGCCCAGCGCACGGGCGCGAACCGCGCCACGGTCAGTAGCGCGCGACGCTCCGGTCCACGGTCACGCTCCACCGGTCGATCCCGCCGGTCAGATTGAGCACGCGCGGGAACCCCGCGCTCCGCAGGTAATCGGCGACCATCGCACTGCGCATCCCGTGATGGCAGAGCACCACGATCTCCCGATCGCGCGGAAGCTCGGTGTGCCGCCGCGGGACCTCGGCCATCGGGAGGTGCACGCTCCCCTCGACGGCGGCGATCTCCACCTCCCACCCCTCGCGCACATCCAGCACGACGAGCCGGTCGCCACGGGCGAGCCGTGTGGCGAGCGCGTCGGGGGTGATGGCGCGCGCGGTCACGTCGGGTGCACCACAGAACGCCTCGTAGTCCGCGAGCAGTTCAGTCTGCCCGCGCGTCCCGCACCACGCGCAGCCGAGATCCTTGGCGAGCGCGACTTCATGCATCTGCGCGCCGAGCGCATCGACGAGCAACAACCGCCCGACGAGTGGCGCCCCGATCCCGAGGACGAGCTTGATCGCCTCGGTGGCCTGCAACGCGCCGAGGATCCCCGGCAGCACGCCGAGGACGCCACCGGTGGCGCAGTCGGCGACGGTGCCCGGTGCGGGGGGTGTCGGGTGCACGCAGCGGTAGCAGGGGCCCTCGGCGGTGGCATAGACGCTGAGGCGTCCCTCGAAGCGGTGCACGCTCGCCTGCACGAGGGGCTTCCCCTCGAGGACGCAGGCGTCGTTCAGGAGATAGCGCGTGGCGAAGGCGTCGGTGCAGTCGAGCACGACGTCGTAGTCGGCGATGATGCCGCGCGCGTTGGTGCGGGTGAGCGCGGTCTGCCAGGTGTCGATCGCGACCTCGGGATTGAGCGCCTCGAGGCGGGTGCGCGCGGCGGCGGTCTTCGGGGTGCCGACGCTCGGCGTATCGAAGAGGACCTGCCGCTGGAGGTTGTGCAGCGCGACCTCATCGTGATCGACGAGGCCGAGGCGGCCTACGCCGGCGGCGGCGAGGTAGAGGGCGGCGGGGGCACCGAGTCCGCCGACGCCGACGATGAGGACGCGGGCGTCACGGAGCTTGGCCTGCCCCGCCGGACCGACGTGCGGGAGGACGAGGTGGCGCGCGTAGCGGCTCACCGCTGCTGCAGGGCCGCGCGCGCGGTGCCGAGCGCCGCGGTGGCCGCATCGAAGCGCTGGACCAGATCCGCGAGCTCGCGCGCGAACTCGGCGGCATCGCCGTAGCGGATGGCCTCGTTGACCGAGGGGAAGACCATCGTGCTGTAGCCGTTGTCGACGTCGGCCACATAGATGAGGTTGCGATACCAGGGGCGGGTGCGGAGTCCCTGCGGGCGTGTCATCGCGCGCTCCACCTGGAGGAGCGCCTGGTTGGTGGCGCGCTGGCGGGCGGCGGGGAGGTTGGCGGCGAGTGCAACGTCGCGCGCGGCATTGAAGGCCTGCGCGGCGGCCTCGAGCCGGTCGATCGCGGCGGCAAGCGGCGCGCTCGAGCCGGCCCAGCCGCGGGTGCGGAGGTTCGCGTCGATCGGCGGGAGGTAGCGGCGCATCGTGCGCGCGAACTCGACGTAGTCGTACGGGAGGATGTCGGCGTTGGCGATGCGCATCATCATCGCGGTCCCGATGCGCGCGGCGGCGGTGTGGTAGCGATACCCCGGATCGCCGAACCGCTCCATGAACGTGTAGGAGTCGTAGTTCGAGTGATAGATCCCGTTGCCGCCGCCGAAGCCCCAGTCGGCGTGGGGGATGCCGAGGTGGTTGTAGAAGCCGGCGAAGTCGGAACCGCCACCGGGATCGCCCATCGCGGGCTCCTCGCCCGCGCGCACACCGGCGCGCGTGCGCCAGACGTCGTAGACACTCCCCGCCCCGCTCGGGTCGGGGATCGTGCGCGCGACCTCACGGAGCATCCCGCGCAGTGTGGGCGAGCCGCCGCCGCCGAAGCTCGGGCCACTCGCACTGACGTCCTGGTTGAAATAGGCGACGCCACCGCGCATCAGGCGGAGCGAATCATCCTCCACGTATTCGGTGGAGCCGACGAGCCCCCACTCCTCCGCGTCCCACGTCGCGAACATCAGGGTGCGGCGTGGGCGCCAGCCGGTCTTCATCTGCTCCGCGACGGCGCGCGCGGCCTCGACGACGCTCGCGGTGCCGGAAACGTTGTCGACGGCCCCGGGGCTCCACGCGTCGCGATGCCCGCCGATCACGACGATCTCGTCGGGGAAGTCGGTGCCGCGGATGATGCCGAAGGTGTTCCAGATCGACTTGTAGGCCGCGGTGGCGGAGTCACTGAAGACCTGCACGCGCGCCTGCACGGGGCCGGGCCCGACGTGGTAGCGGAAGGCGAGGCCGCCCTGCCAGCCGCGCGGGAGGTCGGCGCCACGCACGTCTTTGAGGAGCTCGATCGCGTTCCCGTACGAGAGCGGGAGCACGGGGATGCGCGGCACGGGCATCGAATCGAGCGGGATGCGGGGCGCGTTCGCGCGCGAGGGATACCCCGGTGTGCTCGGATCGCCGGCACCGTTCATCACGCTGCCGCGCTGCACGCCGCGGTCGTTGCGGAACGGCCCCTCGGGATAGACGTCGCCCTGGACGTAGCCGTCGTCGGCGGGATCGCTGTACATCAGCAGCGCGACGGCGCCGTGGCGCTCGGCCTCGCGCGCCTTGATGCCGCGGAAGCTGCGGCCATAGCGCGCGATCGCGACCTTGCCTTTGACGGAGACGCCGAGGGAGTCGAGGACGGCGTAGTCCTCGACGAGGCCGTAGTTGACGTAGACGACCTCGCCGGTGACGTCACCGGTGCCGGAGTAGCCGTTGACGGTCGGGTATTCGGGATGGGCGAGGGTGGTGGGATCCTCGGGGAGTTCCCCTTCGCGGAGCTCGAGGCGCTTCGGCTCGGGCGCGACGCGCCAGACGCCGTACTGCACGGTGTGCGGGAGCCAGACCTTGTACTCGCGGACCTCGGTCTCGAGTCCGGCGGCCTTCATCGCGTCGATGACGAGATCGCGGGTGCGCGCCTGCGCGGCGGTGCCGGCGATATGCGGGCGGTCGGCGAGGGCGCGCGCCGTGACCCCGACGCGCGCCGTGTCGGGGCGACGGAT
>JBMTAR010000167.1:0-4711 GCA_049428925.1 Gemmatimonadaceae bacterium | reverse complement strand
GTGCGGCTCACGACGATGCTCGTGAACTCGCCGGGGCGACTCCTCTCAGATTGCGGGGCGGCTCCCGCGCCCCCCTCGAACCCAGTGGACGTGACGCAGGCGAATAACAATGGCGCCCTGTGGGAGGTGAAGCTGAGCTGGTCCCCCTCCAACGACGACAAGAAGACCTCCGGCGCCGGCGATGTCCGTGGATACGCGTTGGAGTGGAGCACCGACGGCGGAACGTCGTGGAGTGCCCTCACCACAACGCCTGCGAGGCGCCAGACCAAGTACTACTGGTTCCACGGCCTTCCCGTCGTGGGGACGAGCCAAAGCGTAACCGCCGAGTACCGAGTGCGGGCAATTGACTGCGGCGGCCTTTTCTCCAGCGCCGTCCCCATCGGCTCGGTGACCTACTGATGACGTTGTCGCGGCCGCGGCTGCGCCGAGGGTCGGCGCTGATCCTGGTGCTTCTGATGACGCTCGCGATCGCTGGGCTCTCGATTGCGGCGATCTTCCTCTCGTCCAGCGCGAGCCTCCTCTCCGCCTCGTACGATCGCGAACGGAAGTTCCGCCTCGCCGCGCTCGCGGCGATCGAGATGGCGCGCGACAGCATCCAGCGGTACGCCCTGATCGATACGATCCCGATCGCCTCGGGCACGCCGATGCAGCTCCTGAGCGGTGCTACGGTCCAGGACGCCGCAGGGACCGCGATCGACGGGGTCTCGGTGAACGTCTACGCCGCGATGACCGGCGACACCCTCGGCGGAATCCTCCCGACCGTCTCGTTGGTGGCGCAGGCCTACGATGCGTACGGCGTGCGCCACGTCCAGCGCGCCGACCTGCGCCCGGAGAGCTTCTCGCATTTCGCGATGTTCGTGAACGGCAATGTCACCGCGCACGGCCCCGCGGTCGTCGGTGGGCGTGCGCACGCGAACGGCAACTGGCAGATCCTCGCGGCGACCCAGCAGGAGAACATCTTCCTCGACACCCTCTCGGTGACGGGGACGATCTCGGATCAGGGCTCCGGGAACAAGGCCGCCACCTTCGTCCTCGGGTCACGCAGTGGTGCCCCTCGCATCGATTACCCGCGCGACTCGACCTACGGGTGGATGCAGACGGCGGCGGCCGCGGCGGGCCTCGACGTCAACCTGACCGTCGCGAACAGTGCCATCGGCTCAACGCTCGGGGGATCGCGGGTGGAGTTCGTGGCCTTCGACGCCGATGCGGACGGCACCATCGAGTCCTCCGAGGGCTTCTTCGTGGTTGTGGATTTCGACGTGGCCAATCGGGACCGCCGATCGGCCACACCGACCAACGTCCAGACCAACGCGAACAAGAAGGTCAGCGATCCCCTCTTCAACCCCCTCGACCGGGTGATCCAGCATCAGTGCGGCGCCTTCTACCGGCGTCTCTGGTCGGGGAGCACGTACCGCTGGCATTTCCTCCCGGTCTCGTCCCACGCTCGGCCGGGGTTCAAGACACTGCTCGAGCAGACCGGCTCAGGGCGGTATCCCCTGGTGTCCTACGCGACGGTCTCCGACTTCGGCAATGCCAACAAGGCGGCGGCGGCGACCCGGGCGATCCTCGAGCTCCCCACCGCTCGTTGCTTCCCTGCGGGGAGCCCGTACTTGATGCCAGCGGAGCGCTTCACGGCGGCGGCCAACTCCGCCCAGCACTCCGGGAGCGGTGACAACACGCCCTGGGGCCAGGCCTCCGCCGCACCGACGGCGGACGGGTGGTACGGCGGGTCGGACACCACCTTCACCGCGGTCCTGAAGAGCTGCAGTCCGATCGGCGCCGTGACCGGGTGCGCGGCGTCCACGCTGGTCACCTTCGCCGCGCTCCGTGCCCCGTCGAGTGCGGTGGGGACGGCGCTCTCGCACAGCGTCATGAATTCGTATTTCTGGCGTCTGTCGAGCCCCTACAACTCGAGTGCGGCCAACCGCGGCCTCGTCAACATCCGCGTCGCCGCCGGCGACACGGTGCATCTGAGTGGTACGGTGCGCGGCCGCATCACGGTCCGGGTGGACAGCGGGGTCGTCCTGCCGGATCGGCTGCGCTACGCGCAGGATCCGAATGATCAGGCCACGACCCCCTGTGAGAACCAGCTCGGCCTGATCGCTCAGGGTGACATTCTCGTCGCCAGCGGCTTGCCAACCCGGGTCTACGAGATTGGCACCACGAACAACAGCAAGTTCGCCCTGCGTGGCGGCGGCGAGGGCCGCTTCACCCTGCATGGGTTCCTGATGAGCCTCCGCGGGTCAGTCGGGGTCGCGGGCGACACCCTCGACTTCGGGCCCGCGCAGGATCAGTTGAGTTGTCCCGACGACGAGCAGGCCCAGAAGGACGACTCAAACGGCGGATGCGTGGCGATCACGGGCGGCATCATCATGGACCGGTACCGGGAGTTCTACCGAAGCAACGGCAATGGCAACGGCAACAAGAACATCCTGAACGACTACTCCAAGACCCGGAACGGGATGCGCTATTCCGGCACGTGGGACCGGTGTTCGGAGTCGGGCGGTCGGCCGCCCTACTTCCCCGTCACCACGCGCGTCTTCGTGGTGCGGTCCCTCGAGGTCGGCGTGTCCCGCGCGAACACGCCGGCCCGCGTCGCGACTTACCTGCAATCGCTGCTCGGGAAGCCTCTGTAACCCGCTGCATCTGATGCGGCGGTGCGCGCAGTGCGGAAGGCGGGCCCGGAGTCGAGGTATGGAATCGCGCGGCGCGGCGGCGTCCTTGGGCCCGTCTAGGTCGTCCCGCCGAGACTGAGCTGCGCGTTTCCCGCCGGCGCGACATCATGACAGGCCCGGCACCGCGCCTCATACGCCTCCGCGCCGCCCACCATCACCACCGGCGAGTCGTAGGCCGCCGGCCGGCCATCGATCAGCCGCTGGTTGCGGCACGCGGGCGCGCCGCAACGCACACAGATGGCGTGGAGCTTGTCGACCAGCTCGGCCACGCACATCAGCTGCGGCATCATCCCGAATGGCTCGCCTCGGAAGTCGGTGTCAGTCCCGGCGAGGATGACGCGGCGGCCCCGTGCGGCGAGGTCCGTCGCGAGCGCGACGACTCCCGCGTCGAGGAACTGCACCTCGTCGATCGCGATCACCTGCGCCATCGGGTCGAGGCGCAGCGCGATCTGCCGCGCCGAGTCAACGGGGACCGCCTCGATGGTCCGGCCGTCGTGACTGCCGATGGCGTGGATGCCGCCGGCGTAGCGGTCATCGAGGTGCGACTTGAAGACCTGCACGCGCTTTTTCGCGATCACGGCGCGCTTCACGCGCCGGATGAGCTCCTCGCTCTTCCCGCTGAACATCACCCCGGCGATCACCTCGATCCATCCGCCGGTGAGCTGGAGCCCGCCAGTCATCGCCGCGGCCCTCGGTCCCGCGGCGGGGGGGGGGGGGTCAAGCGGTCACCGTTACGATCGGTGCCGCGATCCGTACCGCGATCACGCGGGCCGGCACTGCGCGGTCCTCCGCGCGGCGCTCCCCCACGGGGCCCATCACCACGCGGGCGGTCCCCACGTCCCTCACCTCGCGGACCGGTCACGCCGCGCGCACCGCCACTCCGTGGGCCGGCGTCGCGGTCACGCCCGCGCGGGCGGTCGTCGAATCGGCGCTCCCCTGAATCACGCCCACCCTCGCGCCCACCCTCGCGCCCACCATCACGCTCGCGCGGAGGCGCGCTCTCCGTGACGGCGGGGCGCTCGGGCACGCGCGCCGCCGCGGCGGCCGCTCGCTCCCAGAGGCGCAGTGCCGCGGCCGCGATCTCGAGTCCATCGTAGCTCTCCAGCAGCGGCTCGAGCGCGAGCACCTCGCGCGCCGGGAGACCGGCGTCGAGGATGGCCCGCAACTCCGCCCGCCGCCGTCCTTCCGCACTCCGGGCACGCGCGACTGCCGCGGAGGCACCGAAAGGCGCGAGCGGGGCGCCGACCACCCGGCGCAGCGCGGCGCGCTGGCGCGCCGGAATCACCGCGACGACCTGCGCGGGCTGCGCCGCGCAGACGCTCGCCCAGGCACTCGCGGTCGGGACGCCGAGCAACACGACGAGGGCGGCGTGACTCGGCACGGCGTCCTCCACGACCTGCACGAGCGCGCTCTCCCCGTAGCCCGCGGCTGCGGCGAAGCGGCGCGCGGCGGCCGCGACAGCGGCATCCGCGGCGAGCACGACGGCCGAGGGCGCATCGATCTCGTCGAGGATCCCCTGCAGGGCGCGGCCGTCGGTGGACGGGGCGACGAGGACCTTCACCGGCACGGCGAGCGCCGTCCCCTCCGCGACGACGAGATCGTCGGTGATGCGGCGCGCCTTGTGCAGATGCCGCTCGAGCAACGCCTCGACGCCCGGCGTCGCCTCGAGGGCGGTGAGCCAGCGCGCGGCGCCCTTCGGCACCTCGGCGAGGACGCTCGCGAGCGCGGCCTCGTCGGCGTCGAGCTCGTCCGCGCTCACGAAGCCGAGCTGCGCGACGGCGCCGAGCTTGAGGGCGGTCGCGGCGACGGCGGGGGCGAGGACCGCGGGGCTGCCGATGACGACGTCGGCGGTACCGGGCGCGAGGAGGCGCGAGGCGCGCGCGGCACTCGTGGCGGCGACGATCCGTCGGCCGGCGGCGGCGGGGAGCGCGGCGAGCGCCTGCGCGAGTTCGAGTGTCGCGTCCGTGTCCGGGGTGACCAGGAGGAGCTGCACGCCCGCGCCCGGGGTGAGGCGCTCAAGGGCGGGCACGGCGAGC
>JBMTAR010000166.1:0-4714 GCA_049428925.1 Gemmatimonadaceae bacterium | reverse complement strand
GCGAGCGTGCCGAACGCGAGCAGCGTGATCCCCTGCCGCGCGCAGTACGCCGCCATCTCCCCCGCGGCCCGTTGGTCGAGCAGGGAGTAGCAGACCTGATTGGTCGCGATCGGAATCCCGCTCTCCACGACGAGCCGCAGGTGCGCGGTGTCGGTGTTCGTCAGCCCGAGGTGCCCGATGAGCCCCTCGCGACGGCACTCGTCGAGATGGAAGAGCGCATCGAGCCACGCCGGGTGCGCGTAGCTCCAGGCGTGAAACTGCAGGAGATCGATCCGCTCCACCCGCATCCGCTGTCGCGCACGGTCCACGGCGGCGCGCACCGCGTCGCGTGTGAGGGGCCCGGGCTCGGGCACCCACTTGGTGAGCAACTGCGTCGCGGGGGCACCGGACCGTGTGCGGAAGCGTCCCACCACCTCCTCCGACGAGCCGTAATGGTCGGCCATATCGAAGGTCGTGAATCCCGCGGCGACGTACGGCGCCATCGCGTCGGCGGCGCGCTCGAGGTCGAACGGGCGCCCGTCGCGCTCCTGGTCGGCCATCTGCCAGAGCCCGGTGAGGATGCGGGCGATGGAGAGGTCAGGACCGATGCGGTGGCGGCTGATCGTGGTCATCGCAGGCTCATTCCTCAGGCAGGGTCGCGAAGCGGGGGGTGAGGTCTCCCTCGCGGGCGCGGAGCTTCCGGAATTCCACGAGGTGGATCGCAAACCCGACAGCCATCACCACCCCCCAGACCGCGAGCGGGCGCTCGTACCAGACCGTGACGGCGGTGCCGAGCTCGCGGCGGACGTGGACCGCAAGAAAGAGGGAGAGTACGCTCACCCCGGCGACGCCGATGAGCTGTCGGGCCCGCGCCCCGCGCAGGAAGGGCATCTGCGCGGCGAGTCCCGGGTGGCGCCGCGGGAGCGCGAGAAGCGCGAGACAGATCAGAAGGAAGTTCACCAGCATCGCGACAACCATGATGTCGACGCCCTTGGAGAAACTGCCGGCGCCGTGACTCAGCAGGACTCCGACCGTCGCCATCGTGCCGCTCGCAACCAGCGCCGCACGCGGCGTGCGTGATGTCGGATGCACAGCAGCCGCCCACGACGGGAAGACGCCATCGCGCGCCCACGCGAACATCAGACGCGAGACACTGAGGAGCATCCCGGGGAGATCGTTGATCAGCGCGACCGCGGCGCCCGCGGTGATCGCCGCCCGGCCCATCGGGGAGAGGAACGGAGCGAGCAGCGCCGATGCGGTGGGCGTCTCACCGGCCGGGGTCGCCGCGATGACCTCCCACGGCACGGCGTGGTAGACCGCCGCAGCGAAGCTCAGATAGAATGCGGTGACTACCCCGAAGGTGAGCAGGATCGCCCGCGGGAGGGCGCGCGCGGGGTCGCGCGCCTCGCCGCCGGCCTGCGCGATGGCGTCGAAGCCGATGAAGCTCGAGAAGAGCACCGCCGCGGCCGCGACGAAGGTGTCCGTGTCGAACGGCACCACGCGCGACATGGGGAGCCCGGCACCCGTCGGCGACAGCGCGGCGGCGAAATCAGCGTGGTCATGCCCCGCCCCGACCACGATCACGATCGCCCCGAGCGCGAACATCACCACCATCAGCGGAATCAGCGTCCGCTCATAGGCGGCGAGCCCGCGCAGGTTGAGCGCGACGAAACCCCAGACGAGCCCGAGTGCCATGACGAGTCGGACGGCAGGCATCAGCACCATGGCGGCCGTCGCCTCAGCCCCGAGCCCCGCCGCGACCCCGCTCAGAAAGACGGGGATCACGTACGAGACCGCGCCGATCACGATGGAGAGCCCGACCCACTGCGAGAAGGAGGCGACGAAGCCGAGCGACGGATGCAGGCCGCGACTCGCGAAGAGGTAGCTCCCGCCGGCGCGCGGCATCGCCGCGGCGAGGGCGGCGTAGGCGAGGGCGGCGAGGAAGGCCGGGAGCGCGGCGAAGGCGAAGGCGGGCAGGACCCAGGGCCCGATTCCGGGGACGCTCATCTGCACCAGGAACGGCATGATGTGGACCGAGGCGCCGACCATCGAGCAGACGCCGGTGGCGGTGAGCCCGAGAAAGCCGAGCTCGCGAGCGAGGGCGGGACGTGAGGACACGGCAGCGGCGCGACGAGGGGAGAGGTGCGCCCGGCGGGACCCGGGCGGCGTCGGCGGAAAGCAATCGCCCGCGCGCCGCGGGCCGCAAGCACTTGACGGACGCCGGTCGCGGACCGCTGATTTAGGACGTCCTAACTTTACCGACCGCATCGTGCTCGCCCCAGGCCCCGCCCTCCTCCTCTTCGCACTCCTCCTGCTCGTCGGCGCCGGCGTCGCGTGGCCCGTCCACGGCCTCGCCGCCCGCCTCCGACGCGCCCGGCGCGACGCGCGACGGATCGGCGTCGAGGACACCCTCAAGTACCTGTTCCACCGCGAGAGCGAGGGCCTCGCCGTCCACGCGGACGCGATCGCCGGCGCGCTCGGCATCCGACCGGCCGCGGCACGCGACCTCCTCGACCGACTCGGCGCCGCCGGGCTCGTCGCCCCGGCCGGCGCGACACACACGCTGACCGACCGGGGGCGCCAGGAGGCGCTGCGCGTCGTGCGCACCCACCGCCTCCTCGAGCAGTACCTCGCGGACCGCACCGGCGTCGAACCGGAGGAATGGCACACGCTCGCGGAGGAGGCGGAGCACGACCTCACACCGGAGGAGGCCGAGGCGCTCGCCGCGCGGCTCGGCCAGCCCCGCTTCGACCCGCACGGGGAGCCGATTCCCACAGCCGACGGGACGCTCCCCGTGACGGCGATCCGTCCCGACGGGCCACCTCCGGAGCGCACCCTCGCCGACACCACGCCGGGGGAGACCGTCCGCGTGCGACGCCTCACGAGCGCCTGTCGTGGCCCCCAGCGTCGTCGCCTCCTCGACCTCGGCGTGGTGCCCGGCACCACGATCACCGCCGAGCTCGCGAGCCCGGGGGGCGACCCCGTCGCCTACCGCATCCGTGGCGCGCTCATCGCGCTCCGCCGTCAGCAGGCGGCCTGGATCGAGATCGACGGCCCGGGGCGGGCGGCGTGACGCCGACGACCTCGATGCGCACGCGCCTCCCGGCGCGCGACGACTCGTTCATCCAGCTCGGCGTCCGCTCCGACGGCTTCGACCACCTCGTCGCGCTCGCGGGGAACCCCAACACCGGCAAGAGCACCGTCTTCAACGCACTCACCGGGCTCCGTCAGCACACAGGGAACTGGCCCGGCAAGACGGTCACGCGTGCGGAAGGGCGCTTCACCGTCGGTGGGGACCGCTGCAAGGTCGTGGACCTCCCTGGCACCTACTCCCTGCAGGCCGCGAGCTCAGACGAGGAGGTCGCGCGGGACTTCCTGCTCTTCGGCGCCCCGGACGTGACGGTGCTCGTGGTCGACGCGACGGCGCTCGAGCGCAATCTCAATCTCGCCCTGCAGGTGCTCGAGATCACGCCAAACGTCGTGGTCTGCCTGAACTTGATGGACGAGGCACGACGACGCGGCATCGCCGTGGACCCCAAGGCGCTCGCGTCGGGGCTCGGCGTGCCCGTGGTGCCCGCCGCGGCACGCGCCGGCGAGGGAGTCGAGGCGCTGCGCGCGATGATCCGGCAGGTGGCGCGCGGCGAGGTGGTCCCGCGGCCGACCCCCCCCGCCCCGTTCGCGCCGGAGGTCGAGGCGCTCGTCCGCGAGGCCACCGACGCGGTGCACGCGGCGGAGCCCGCGCGACCGAATGCACGCTGGCTCGCACTGCGCCTCCTCGATGGCGACGAGCGCGTGACGGCGACGATGCCCCCTGCCCTCGTGACCGCGATCGATGCCGTCCGGTGGCGGCTCCCCGCGGACTTCCACGACCATCTCGCGGCGGGCCGGTTCGCGCTCGCCGAGCACATCGCTCGAGCGGCGCGCCCGACCGCCGTGGCGGCCCTCGGCGCGGCCTTCGACCAGCGGCTCGACCGGTGGCTCACGAGCCCCGCGACCGGGCTCCCGCTGATGGTCGCGATGCTCGCGCTCGTCTTCTGGCTGACGATCGCCGGCGCGAACGTGCCGTCCGCGATGCTCGCGGACCTGCTGGTGGACCGTGGGCACGCGTGGCTTGGGACGCTGGCCACGGCGATGCACGCGCCGGACTGGCTGCGCGGGCTCCTCGTCGACGGCGTCTATCTCGCGACGGCGTGGGTGGTCTCGGTGATGCTCCCGCCGATGGCGATCTTCTTCCCGCTCTTCACCCTGCTCGAGGACCTCGGCTACCTC
This sequence comes from Gemmatimonadaceae bacterium, assembly GCA_049428925.1. Lineage (GTDB taxonomy): Bacteria > Gemmatimonadota > Gemmatimonadetes > Gemmatimonadales > Gemmatimonadaceae > Pseudogemmatithrix. Next base: position 466 of record JBMTAR010000166.1, on the reverse strand, counting down.
CCGCGCGTCGCGTTCAACATGGACGCCGCCTTCCGCCGCGTGGGGGCGCACGGCAAGCAGGCGCTCACGATGTGCATGGGGTTCGGCTGCAATGCGGCGGGGGTGGTCGCGACCCGGATCATCGACAGCCCGCGCGAGCGGCTCGTCGCGATCATCACGAACAACTTCTCGCTCTGCAACGGTCGCTGGCCGACGCAGATCCTGATGGCGTCGCTCTTCGTGGGGGTCCTCGCACCCCCGGCCCTCGCCGGTGTGGTCTCCGCCGCCGCGGTGGTCGGTGTGACGCTCCTCGGCGTCGGGGCGATGTTCCTCGCGTCGTGGGCGCTCACGCGGACGGTGCTCCGTGGGGAGGCGACGAGTTTCAGTCTCGAGCTCCCGCCCTATCGGCCGCCGCGACTGCTGCAGACGCTCTACACGTCGGTGATCGACCGCACGCTGATCGTGCTCTGGCGCGCGATCGTCTTCG
>JBMTAR010000165.1:0-4774 GCA_049428925.1 Gemmatimonadaceae bacterium | reverse complement strand
ATGCGTGCGCGTCTGCCCCACGGGCGCCATCCACGACATCCTGCCGATGGCGAAGCTCCGCGCCGGTACACTCGAGGCCCCCGCCGAGACGGTCCGCTCGGTCTGCCCCTACTGTGCGGTCGGCTGCCAGCTCGACCTTGAGGTACACGCCGGACAGGTGGTGCGGGTCCGCTCGCCGTGGATCGAGGAGGAGACCCCGAATCAGGGCTCGACCTGTGTGAAGGGGCGATTCGGGACAGATTTCGTGCTGCACCGCGACCGGCTGACGACGCCGCTCATCCGACGCGGGTGGGCGCGCGGGACCGACGGCGTCTGGCGCTTCGATGCCGCAGACCCCGACGCCGCCCGATGGCCACGTCGCGGCGGGCCGTGGATCACGGTCGAGGACGAAGGACACGCCGCGAAGGATCATCGCCCGCGCACGAACCCGCTCCGCCGACGTGACGGCGGCGCCGAGGAGGCGCTTGGCGACCCACGTGATCGCATCGCGACGCCGCTTGAATGGTTCGCCCCGTTCCGAGAGGCCACCTGGGAGGAAGCGCTCGACCTCACGGCGCAACAGCTCGTTGGGCTCCGTGATGCGTACGGCTCCGGCAGCCTCGCGACCTTCCAGAGCGCCAAGTGCGCCAACGAGGAGAACTACGTCCTCCAAAAGCTCTTCCGCGCGGGGCTCGGGACGAACAACGTCGACCACTGCACGCGGCTGTGCCACGCGTCGTCGGTGAGCGCGATGCAGCGAGCGCTGGCGACGAGCGCCGCCTCCGGCTCCATGCGGGAGGTCGAGCACGAATCGGACGTGATCTTCCTCCTCGGAGCGAACACCACGGAGAGCCACCCCGTCTTCGGGGCCGCCATCAAACGCGCCCTCAAGCGCGGGGCCACGCTGATCGTGGCGGATCCCCGGCGCATCGAGCTCGCCGCCCGTGCCGACCTCCACCTGCAGATGATCCCCGGGACCGACGTGGCCCTGCTGAACGGCATGCTGCATCACGTGCTCGCCCAGGGGCTCGAGGATCGCGACTTCATCGCGGCCCGAACCCGCGACTTCGACGCGGTCCGCGCCGCCGTGGCGCCCTACACCCCCGAGATGGCCTCGGCGATCACCGGCGTTCCCGCCGACACGATCCGGCACGCCGCGGAGCGCTACGCGCGCGGCCCCCGCTCGGCGACGCTCTGGGCGATGGGGCTCACGCAGCACCATACGGGAACCGACATCGTCACCTCGTTGCTGAACCTGATGCTTGCCTGCGGGATGATCGGCCGCTGGGGCGCGCCGATGATTCCGATTCGTGGGCAGAACAACGTGCAGGGCTCGAGCGACATGGGGGCGATCCCCTTCGCGTTCACCGACTACCAGCGCGTCGATGATCCGGCGGTCCGCGCAGCCTTCGCCGAGGCGTGGCGGATTCCACCCGAGCGGCTCGACCCGACGGTCGGGCGCAAGGTCACCGAGATCGTCGGCCGCGAGTCGCCGGTCCGCGGCCTCTACATCATGGGGGAGAACCCGATCATCTCCGACCCCGACGTCGCGCACGCCGAGGACTGGTTCCTCGGGCTCGACTTCCTCGCGGTGCAGGACCTCTTCCTCACCGAGACGGCGCGGTGCGCGGACGTGGTGCTCCCGGGCGCGAGCTTCGCGGAGAAGGACGGCACCTTCGTGAATACGGAGCGTCGGATCCAGCTCTCGCGGAAGGCGGTCGAGCCGCCGGGCCAGGCGCGTGGCGACCTCGACATCGTCCTCGACCTGTCACGGCGCCTCGGCGTCCACTCGCCGTACACGACCGCCGCCGAGGTCTTTGACGAGATCGCGCGCGTCACGCCGAACTGGCGCGGCGTCTCGCACGCCCGGCTCGCGGCGCGGGTGGGCGGGCTCCAGTATCCGGTCCCCGAGGCCTCGCACGAGGGAACGGCGTTCCTCTTCGCCGACCACTTCCCCACGACCGACGGCCTCGCGCGCTTCCATCCCGTGGAGTACCTGCCGCCCGCCGAGCTGCCTGATACCGAGTTCCCGTTCTTCCTGAACACGGGGCGGCAGATGTATCACTGGCACACGGGCACGATGACACGTCGAAGCACGGCACTTGACGCGCGGGAGAGTACCCCGACGCTCGAGCTGCATCCGGTCGACGCCGCCGACCTCGGCGTGGCGGACGGGGAGGAGGTGCAGGTGACCTCACGGCGGAACACCATCCGCGTGCACGTGCGGCTCTCCGAGCGGGTGGCGCGACGGCAGGTCTTCCTGCCGATGCACTACCGCGAGGCGGCGGCGAACCTGCTGACCAACCCGGCGCTCGATGGCCCGTCTGGCATCCCGGAGTTCAAGGTGTGCGCGGTGCGGGTCGATGCGCTTTCCACGGTGGCGATGTCCGGCGATCATTAGGGAGTTTGTTCCCCCTAACCCCGAACACAGAGTCTCCCGGTGCGCGCACTGGTCAAGGTACATCCCACCGAAGGGTTCGAGCTCCGCGACGTGCCGATCCCTGCCATCCGCGAGGACGAGGTCCTCATCCGGGTGAAAGCCGCCGGCGTGTGCGGCACCGACGTCCATATCCACGAGTGGGATGCGTGGGCCCAGGGCCGCTGCCGGCCCCCATTCATCGTCGGCCACGAGTTCGCCGGGGTGGTCGAACGCATCGGCGGGCTCGTCACCGACGTGAAGGTCGGCGATCGCGTGACCGCCGAGGGGCACATCGTCTGCGGGCACTGCCATCTCTGCCGCACCGGGAATGCCCACGTCTGCCCCGCGACCAAGATCATCGGGGTCGACCGCGACGGCGCCTTCGCCGACTACATCGCGATGCCGGCGAGCAACGTCTGGCAGCTCGACCCGGCGATCCCCTTCGCGGTGGGCGGGATCCACGACCCGATGGGGAACGCCTTCCACACCGCGCTGCACGGGACCGACCTCCCCGGCGCGACGGTGCTCGTCACCGGCTGCGGCCCGATCGGGATCTTCGCGGTGGGGATCGCGAAGGCGGCTGGCGCGTCGGCGATCATCGCCTCCGATGTGAACCCGACGCGCCTCGCCCTCGCGCGCCGGATGGGCGCGACGGCGGCGGTGACGCCCACCGAGGCGGCTGAGGCGGTCCGCGCCGTGACGCACGGGCTCGGGGTGGATGTGGTCCTCGAGATGAGCGGCGTCCCCGCCGCGATCCATCAGGCCTTCGCGCTCGTCCGCGTGGGCGGTCGCGTGCAGATGCTCGGCATCCCGGCCAAGCCGATGGAGGTGGATTTCGCGACGGAGGTGATCTTCAAGGGGCTCACCGTGTACGGCGTAGTGGGCCGCCGGATGTACGACACCTGGATCGCGATGCAGCAGTTCCTTCGGGCGGGGCAGTTCGACCCGACCCCGGTGATCACGCACACCTTCCCGCTCGAGGCGCACGCCGAGGCGATCGCCGCGATCAAGTCGGGCGAGGCGGGGAAGGTAATCTTCGAGGTGTCCGCGGACGCCTGACACACAGCAGGTGAGAGGCACCGGGTGATACGTACCAGGTGACAGGGACCACGAGACCGAGACGACGATGAACCAGGCGTTCGTGAACGAACTGCAGTCGGGGCTCGACGCCCTGAAGACCGCCGGTACCTACAAGCGGCTCAACCATCTGGCGTCGCCGCAGGCGGCGCGCGTGCAGATGGAGGGTCGTGGCGAGGTGCTGATCCTCTCCTCCAACAACTACCTCGGCCTCTGCGACGAGCCGGCCGTGGTGGCGGCGGGGATCCAGGGGCTCCGCGACTTCGGTGCGGGGACGGGGAGCGTCCGCTTCATCTGCGGGACCTTCACGGTGCACCGTGAGCTGGAGACCGCGCTCGCGCGCTTTGTCGGGACGGAGGCGTCGATGAGCTTCGTCTCCGCCTGGAACGCGAACGAGGGGCTCACCGCGTCGATCGTCGAGGCGGGGGACTTTGTAATCTCCGACGCATTGAACCACGCGTCGATCATTGACTCGATTCGCCTCGCGAAGGCGATCACGAAGTGCACCACGGCGGTGTATGCCCACGGCGACCTCGACGATCTCGTCACCAAGCTGCGCGCGAACGCCGGCGCGCGGCGGCGCATCATCTGGACCGATGGCGTCTTCTCGATGGAGGGGAGCATCGCCAAGCTCCCCGAGCTGCTGCAGATCGCACGCGACCACGATGCGATCCTCGTGATGGATGACTCGCACGCCACCGGTGTGCTGGGGGCGACGGGTCGAGGCACCGCTGAGCACTTCGGTGTGGTCGGTGAGGTCGACATCATCACGAGTACCCTCGGTAAGGCGCTGGGCGGTGCGGCCGGCGGCTTCGTCGCGGGGCCGGCCGCGCTCTGCGACACACTCACCCAGCGCTCACGTCCGCAGCTCTTCTCGAACGCGCTCCCGCCGACGGTTGCCGCGAGCGCGCTCGCCTCGGTGGAGTTCATCGAACGGCACCCGGAGCGCGTGACGCGCCTGCACGAGAATGCGCGCTACTTCCGCGCCGCCATCCGGGAGGCGGGCTTCTCCCCGCTCGACGGCGACACGCCGATCGTCCCGATCATCATCGGCGAGACGGCCGACGCGATCCGGATGAGCGAACTGCTACTCGCCGAGGGAATCTTCGTGACGGGGTTCGGGTTCCCGGTGGTGCCGCACGGGACGGCCCGGTTGCGCTGTCAGATCTCGGCGGCGCATACGCGGGAGGATCTCGACCACGCGGTGCGGAGCATCCGGAAGGTCGGGCTCGCGACCGGCGTGCTGAAGTCGCGGGGGGGGGGGGGGGGGGGGGGGGGGGGGGGGGGGGGGGGGGGGGG
>JBMTAR010000164.1:0-4822 GCA_049428925.1 Gemmatimonadaceae bacterium | reverse complement strand
CGAGGTCGTGCCCTGCGCTCTGCGCCGTCGCACGGCGCGGCGGGACGACGCCAGGGTGCAACGGCTCGAAGACGATCGCGCTCACGGCGTCAGGACCAGCGTGGTGAAGAAGACCGGGTCGCGCCGCCGGGGCCCGTCGAGCGGCATCGCGATTCCCGCCTTCGCGCGGAACGCCGGGAAGCGCGCGGCGGGCACCGCGGGAGTCGCGATCAGCGTCTCGAAGCCGACGAGCCGACGCCCGGAGCCGAGTTCGCCCGCCCCGGCGTGATCGACCTGCAGGAACGGAGCGAATGCCCCGGTGAGCGCCACCCGCGCGCGGAAGGCGTGCGTCCCCGTCACCACGCCGAACGCCTGACCGGGCGCCTCCCACCGGCCCTGCAACAGGAGGGGATCCACGTACGGCGATCCCGACCCTCCGAGCGCGAACCGCTCATACGCCGGCGCAGCAGCCGTGACGCGACCGTACTGGGCACTCAGCTGCACCCCCGCCCCACTCCACGCCCCCACCCGCAGGTCGCCCATGACCTGCGCGCGACGCCACGAGGTCCCGTCCGTCCGACCAGCCGAGACATCGACCTGCACCGACGGGGTGACCCGGATGGACCCACGCGGCGTGTAGGTCCGGGTCGCGGCGACCTGGCCCGCGACCACGCTGCGCGCGCCGGCGGGCTCGGGAGCCCAAATCGCGAGGCACGCGATGCACGGCACGCCACGGCCTTGGAGCGACCCTTGGCTCGCCGCCGCTCGCCACGAGAGCGTCCCCTCCGTCCCTGGATGGGTCCGCTCCGTCACCAGCGCGATGCCACGATACTCGGCGTCGAACGACCCATCGAGCAGCGGCTCGTAGCGCTGTTGCGACGGCAGGTGCCGTGCCGCGAAGGCCTGGACGCCGAGACTCGGGCGGAACCCACGCCAGGTGACGGCGAGACTGCCGCCGCGCCAGACCGCCCGCTCACCATACCCACCCTGCAGCACGGCACCGAGGCGCCCGACGGCATCACTGACGACGAGGGCACCGCCCTGATCGCGCCCTTCGGCGGAGAAATTCGCGTTCGGAAGCCACGTCGCACCGAGCCGCCCGATGCCGTACGCCAGCGACCCGACCGCCGTCGTGGGGAACGCCTTCGCGTCGGCGATCCGCTGCCGCGGTGCCACCGGGGCGAGGGAATCCGCGAGGACGACGCGCGCCGACGGCGCCGCGCTGTCGAGCGCAATGGTGCGGAGGTCCCACCCCCGCGCGTGCATCGCGAGGAAGAACGTGCGCCCGTCGCGGCTGACGTCTGGGAGTGCCGTCAGCCCCGCGAACCGCGTGAGCGGGACCGCGGTGCCGTCCAGCGCGATACGCTCGAGCTGCGGGGTGCCGGTGACCTCCGAGACCACCACAAGCCCGGATCCGTCCGGCAGCCACGTCGGCTCGTAGCGACTCGCCTCGTCACGCGGCACGAGCGGATGGAGGGCGCCGGACGCCACCTCGACCCGAACCACCTCCCACGCGCCATCCGCCTGCCGCGCACTCGCGACCCAGCGGCCGTCGGGCGACACACGCACCCCCGCGTAATTCGCATCGAAGGCGCCGCGGGCGAGCTCGGTGACGGCGCCGGTCGCGAGGTCGACGACGACGAGGTCACACCGGCCCGCGAGGCACCGCACGCCGGCGGCACGCTGGCCATCGGGGAAGGGATCTGCCGCACGGATCGCCGCGCCGTGCGTGACGCGACGCACATCACCGGAGTCCGCATCCCACACCCAGAGATCGGGGACAGACCGACCATCCGGCATCACCTCGGCGCGAATCACCGTGAGGTGCCGCCCGTCCGAGAGGAAGCGCGGCTCCTCCCACCCCGATCCGCCCTGTGGCGCGAGGGTGGCGACGCGCTCGCGGGGCGCCGGCAGGAATGCACGATCGGGCACGTCGAGCGAATCACGCTTGGACGCCGTCCGACGCGCCGCGCGCGCGCGACCCGCGGAATCCAGGCCGGCGGTCCGCGCCGAGTCCTCGCGCGCGCGCTTGACGGAATCCTTATCGACCTTCGGATCCATCGACCAGACCACCACGCGCGGCGCCTTCCCGGGCTGCGCGCGCTCCACCGCGACGCGCTTCCCGTCCGGCGAGATCGCCGGGGCCCCGGTGTACCAATCCAGCTGCTGGAAGAGGGCCCCACGCGCCTCGCCCGCCGACTGCATCACTCGGTTGGCCGCGATCGCCTTCGCGGTCACCTCGGCGACGAACCGACCGTAGAGACGGTCCGGATCCTCGCCATAGACGCCACGGAACGCCTGCTCGAAGCTCCGCTCGGTGCGCGCGGTCATCCGACGCCACAGGTGCTGGTGCGTCTCCCACCCGTCACGATCCGCGAGCCACTCGAGGAACGCCGACCCCACGAGGTAGCGCATCGCGCCGCCGAGGAAGGGCGTCGCATCATCGAGCGCGTCGTAGGTCGGGAGCTTCCCTTCGAGCGCGAGCTGCCGGAGGATGGCGGGTCGGAACACCCCGTTCGGACGCCCGGAGCCGGTGAGCCGACCCTCGATCACGGTCGCGTACCCCTCGAAGATCCACGCCGGCGCCTTCTCGACGATGGGGCTCACGACGATCGGGAGGAAGGCCTCGATCAGTCGCTTGTCCGGCGCGCGGCTCGGGCGGAGGAGATGCGCGAGGTGCGCGTACTCGTGGACCGCCACCAGTTCCCCCCACCCGCGGTAATGGCCGAGCTGGCCCGGTGCCGAGGGAACGGGCCAGAGCCGGATCGTCGGGCCCCGCTGCAGCGGAAGCGCCGAGCCGTTGGTCTGGTTGACCGGGTCCTCGACGATGATCTCGATCACCTGCGGCGGCGTGTAGCCGACCATCTCGCCGACGGCGGTACGGATGCCCTCCATCCGACCCGCCACGTCACGCGCCCAATCCCCGAGGTCCTTCGGATGATGGACGCGGAAGTGGGGCGTCGTGATCGTCTGCCACTCCGCCTCCGGCGTGGACGCGAACTGGGCCACCGCCGGTGTGGCGGCGAGGGTGAGCGCGAGGGTCAGGCGGCGAAGGAGTCGAGACATAGACGTGTCTACGAGAGTGTCAGCGGACGAGTTTCGAGAAGTATAGGAAGCGGACCAGCGTTCAATCGGCGTCCGGCTCGCCACGATCCCACCAGGCGAGGAGTGCCGGAGGGAGGCTGAACGTGGTGAAGAAGAGCACCACGAGGAAGTTCTCCACGATCCCCTTGGAGATGCTGGCCGGAAAGCTGAGCGCCAACCCTGTCGCCGTCGGCGCTGGCGCGCGTGACGCGACCTCGAGGACGACATAGGTCAGGACGAAGACCCAGAGCACATAGTTCAACGCGACGCGGTGCGCGCGATCCCGTACGGCGCGTTCGCGCTCGTCGATCTCGTGATCCTTGCCGTACGCCTGGCTGAGGTACTGCGTGGCCAGGAGGATCATACTCCCGCCGACACCGAGCAGGGCCAGCATCCCCACCGCACTCGCGAGGCCTGAGGCGTCGTCCTGTAGGTAGAACTTCAGGATAAACCACCCCCAGAGTGATCCGAGGCTGACGACGGAGAGGAGGCGGGCGCTCTTGGGAGAGAGCGCGAGCTCGTAGCGGGTGTAGGCGGTCTTCTGATTGCGAAGCATCAGGGGGACTCCGGCGTGGGGAGGCTGCCGAGCTGATCGGCGAGCGAGGGGAAGGGATCGAGGGAGAAGAGCGCGTCGACCGAGACACCGAAGACGCGCGCGAACTTGAGGGCGAGTTCCACACTCGGGCTGTAATCGCCGCGCTCGAGGAAGCCGATTGTCTGCGGATTCACATCCACCAGATCCGCGAGTGCCTTTCGCGTCAGCCCCCGTTCAGCGCGAAAGAGGGCGATCCGGTTGTGGACCGCGCCGGAGGGCTTACGCATCGTCGCCCTCGGCCACGCCGTGATCGGGCTCATTCGCCGCGAATCGCCACGCGGCGATGTACTGCGGGAGCCCCAAGAACAGAGCGAAGCAGATCGATCCGAGCCAGAAGGCCAGAGCCGTCCGCCCACTCTCCACCAAACCGGCGACGACCCCGAGGCCCACGATGCTGACGGGGTACATCGCCCGGTACGCCGACCGATAGGCGGCATCGCGATGCTGACGCTCGATCTCATCGAGCTGCGCGTCTGTGAGGTCGAAAATCCCGTACACACTGCCATTGACCATCCCCGTCACGAACATCCACGGAATGAAGAGAAGGACAGCCGCGACGGCGAAGGCCCAGAGCGGCATCGCTGGATCCTGACGGTGCCAGCGGTAGAGGAGCTGCGGGACGGTGGCGAGGATGAGTGTCAGAACCAGATGAAGCCCCACGAGTCGACGCCGCGCTCCGGCGCTCTGATATCGCGCCATCGAGGGATGGTCGAATGCTGAAGCAAGAGGACCGCGTCGCCGCGCAGTGCGCGAGGAAGGCTCGGCTACCAAGTGCTCTGAAGTCGGCATAAGATTTCTCGGGAAAAATGAATCGTTGTGTAAAAACAATATTTGATGAACCGAGTGTTGTCAATACGCAATATTCGAGCGAATCAGCCATCTCGGAGCCGCTCGGGCGAATCGGTGTATCATTCAGCCGTGAAACGACTTCGGCGCCTCGCCCACACCCTATCGATCGCCCTGAGCACTGTGGGGGGAGCGGCGTCCCTCGCGGCGCAGCCCCCCGCCCCTGCGCCCACCCAGGGGAGCGCGGCCGACACGGCCGTCCCCCGCAACCTCGCCGACCTCCCCGCGGACCCGCGGGCCGTCGCGCAGACGGCGCAGGCGGACTTCGAGCGCTTCCGCCGCCTCAACCTCCCGCGCTACCGCGGCCGGATCCCGCGG
>JBMTAR010000163.1:0-4844 GCA_049428925.1 Gemmatimonadaceae bacterium | reverse complement strand
CCCCCCCCCCCCCCCCCCGCTTCGCCTGCGGTCCGAAGACCGATCAGAAGGTGTACGAGAGCCGCGTCGTCACGAGGCGCCCAACTTCTGGGACGCCGATGAACGAGTTCACGCGGTTGTCGAGCAGGTTCTGCGCGTTGACCGCCCAGCGGGTGTTCTGGAGCCACGGCACCGCCACCGAGAAGCCGGCGTCGATGAAGAGGTTCTCCGGCACCTCCTGATAGGGAATCGGGGTGCTCTGGTTGTACGAGTTGTAGACGCCCGAGTTCACCGGGAAGCCGCCGGTGTAGCGGGTGCGGAGCTCGCCGGTGACGCCCTTCGCGACGTTGTCGTAGCGGAGGGTGACGGTGCCGCGGTTCTTCGCGGCGTTGGCGGTGAGCGGGTTCGCCGGCGTCGCGTTGACCGCGTTCGTCCAGACGTTCCGGTTCAGGTTGGAGTACGTGGCCGAGATCGAGTAGACGTCGTTGAAGAGGTAGTCGACGGCGACGTCGATGCCGCGCACGTCGATCTGCCCGATCGCGTTCTGGTACGTGAAGACCAGGTAGTTCTTGTCGTAGAGCGGGCTGTCGAAGTTGAGCAGGCCGCCCGGGACCTGGGCGAGCGAGGTGACCCAGTTCGTCACGACCGTGCTGACCGCTCCCGCCGGGACGCCGTTGGCGACGAGGGTCGGCCCCATCGCGGTGCCGAGGTAGGAGCCGAGGGTGGTCGGGTCGAGGAAGACCGCATCATCGAGGTTCACGACCTGCGTGGCCGGATCCGCCGGGCGAATCTGGTACCAGAAGTCGACGGCGACGCGGAGGTTGTTCTTGAAGACGCCCTTGTAGCCGAGCTCCCACGTGTTCGAGAAGTTCGCGGAGAGCGGGGCGAGGTTGGCGGGATTCGTCCACGGGACGATCGGGGTGCCCGGGGCGCCGAGGTTCCGGAGCACGCCGCGCACCTGCGTGGAGGTCGGGGCGAGGGCCCGGAGCGCGTTGGCGACGTTGGTCACCTGCGCGGCCGGGAGGCCGAGGGCGGCGAGGCCGCCGGCGAGCGAACCGGCGTAGGCCGCCATAATCCCCGGCACCATCACGTGGCCCGAGGCGGAGACCGGGGCCGAGCCGCCGAAGGGTGAGCGCATGCAGAGGCCGCCGTTCACGGTGGCGTCGCAGCTCCGGTCGTAGTTCCACCCGCGCTTGGACGGGTTGCCGAAGATCTGGACGTCGACGTTGCCGAGCGCCGGGCCGAGGTTCACGCGCTGGCCCGAGAACTGGTCGAGGCCGAAGGCGAATGAGGCCGGCGACCCGAAGGCGCGGTTGTAGGTGAAGCGGAAGTTCTGCGTCGGCGAGGCCTTGTAGACAAAGGCGGCGCGCGGCGAGAACTGCTCACCCTCGAGGCGCGAGTTCTGGTCGCCGCGAGCGGCGAGGGTGAAGTCGAGGCGGTCGGTGAGGGGGTGCGTCATCTGGAGGTAGGCGCCCATCTCGGTGATGGCGTCGTCATCCTCATTCCGCCCCATGATCGTGCCCTCGGTCACCGGGTTGGTCGCGATGTAGTCCGCGCCCGCCGTGAACTTCGTCGCGCCGAGGTTGAAGCCCTGCTGCAGCTGGCCGACGAGCACGGTCGAGTTGTCGACGACCGGGAGGCCCGTGCGGAGGTAGAAGGTGCCGTTGTCGTCGGTCGCGCTCGCGTTGCCGGCGTTGGACGCGTTGTAGAACACCTGCGCGAAGAACTTCTTGTGGCGGAAGCGCTGCTGGATGTTGGTGTAGCTCCAGTTCTTGACCTGCGCGGCGCCGAAGGTGCCGGTGATCTCGAGGGCGCTGCCGACGTTCGAGTAGCCGACCGTCGTGATGGCCTCGGTCTCCGCGCTCGGGCGCCAGTCGAGGCGCGCCTCGCCGGAGTACTTCTCGAGGTCGTAGTTGCGGAACTTGTTCTGGCCGAGGCGCGAGGCCGGGACGCGCGGGTCGAGCGTCCCGGTCGGGCCGACGCCCCAGAGGCCGTAGTACGCGCGGGCCTGCGGGTTCGCGTTCGGGCCGAGGTCGACCTCGTTCGGGTCGACGTAGGTGAAGTCGCGGGCGGTGAAGTACTCACCCGAGACCTTGAAGCCGATCGTGTTGCTGATCGTCCCGGCGTGGCGCATGCCGACCCGGGCGAGCGAGCGCTCGCCGCCGTCGAGGGTGATCGAGGTCCCCTGCGAGTTGAACGGCGACTTCGTGATCACGTGGAGCACGCCGGCGCCGGAGTTCGGGCCGTAGAGCGCCGAGGCCGGGCCCTGCAGCACCTCGATGCGGTCGATGTCGTCACCGGTGCCGGTGAAGAGGAAGGGGACGTTCACGCGGAGCGACGGGACGCCGGCGAACCGGTAGTCCTGCAGCATCAGCATGGAGGTCGAGAAGGCGTTGTTGAAGCCGCGCGAGACGATGTTCGCCTGCACGATGCCGCCGTTCGAGATCGAGAGACCGGGAGCCGCCTTAATGTGGTCGGTCACGGTCGCCGAGGGACGCTCGGCGATCCGGTCCGCTGTGACGACGGAGATGGAATTCGGCGAGTCGAGGATCTTCTCCGGCTCGGCGCCACGGGTCGCGGTGGTGACGACCTGATTCAGCTGCGCGGCGAGCTCCGACATCTCGGCGTTCACCGTCGCGGTGCCGCCCGCGGTCACCCGCACGCCATCCACGCGCTTCGCGGAGAAGCCGATGCGGGTGATGACGACGGCATAGGTCCCGGCCGGCACGTTGCCGATCCGGTAGTTGCCGTCCTCGCCGGACTGGCCGACGGCGATCCGGGCGGTGCCGGACACGACCGCGACCTGGGCGCCGGCGACCGGATTGGCCGTCCCAGACTGCGTGACGCGTCCCGCGACCGAGCCGGCCTGGGCCTGTGCTGCCGTCGCCGAAGCGACGAGCCCGAGCAGGGCCAGGGCCGAGCTGAGGAAACGAATGCGCATACGGAGAACACCTCGGGGTGCTTGGGGTATGATCGGCCGCCCTGTCGGACGGCACGGTCCGAACTCCCCCTACACGGTCGTGGGAGTTCGACCCTCAAATGTCCCCCGGGCGCTCCCGCCAGTCAATATCTGATTCGGTGGTGGGGAGGGGCGCGCCCTGACGACCGGGTGCCGCCCGCGTCACCGCACGCCTGTCACCTTGTGCGTCTGGACCGAGAGTCGCCAGCGGGGATTCGCCAGGCAGTAGGCGACCGCCGCCGCGGTGTTGGCGGTCAGCCGGGGCCCATCCATAGGTTGGAGCAGGAAGTGCGTGAACCGCAGTCCGGTGAACCTCTCGGGAGGGGCTAACTCCTGTGGATACACCAACTTGAGCTCATCCCCGCCGGTCACGACCAACGCGGCATCGGCCTTCGGACTCACACACACCCAGTCGATCCCGGCCGGCACCGGCTGGGTCCCGTTGGTCTCCACCGCCACTGTGAACCCCCGCGCGTGCAGGGCGGCAACGGCCGTCGCGTCCAACTGGAGGAGCGGCTCTCCGCCCGTGCAGACCACATAGGGCTGGCCACCCGCTTCCGCCGGCCATCGCGCCGCGACGGCCTCCGCGAGCGCCTCGGCGGTCGCGAACTTCCCGCCGTCCGGACCCACTCCCACGAAGTCCGTGTCGCAGAAGGTGCAGGTGGCGGTGGTCCGGTCCGCCTCGCGTCCGGTCCAGAGGTTGCACCCGCTGAAGCGGCAGAAGACCGCCGGCCGACCGGCCTGCACGCCCTCCCCCTGCAGCGTGTAGAAGATCTCCTTGACCGTGTACACCTACGCCGCACCCGCTTCGGCGAATCCCTTGGCGCGCAGCACGCAGGCGTCGCACCGCGCGCAGGGGGTGCCGTCGGCCGCCGGGTCGTAGCACGAGATCGTCAGCGTGTAATCCACGCCGAGCGCGAGCCCCGTGCGGATGATCTCAGCCTTGGAGCACTCGATGAGCGGCGTCAGGATCCGCGTCCGGCTCGTCCCCTCGACCCCCGCCTTCGTCGCCAGGTTGGCCATCGCCTCGTACGCGGCGATATACGCGGGCCGACAGTCGGGGTAGCCGCTGTAGTCGAGGGCGTTGACGCCGATGAGCAGGTCCGTCGCGCCGAGCACTTCGGCCCACGCCAGCGCGAAGGAGAGGAAGATCGTGTTGCGGGCGGGCACGTAGGTGACCGGGATCCCCTCTGCCATGTCTTGCGCGTCCCGGTCCTTCGGAACCTCCAGGTCGGCCGTGAGCGCCGAGCCGCCGAACTGCCGGAGGTCGATATCCGCGATGACGTGCCGCGCCACGCGGTAGCGCTCGGCGATCGCACGCGCGCGGTCGATCTCGACGCCGTGCCGCTGGCCGTACCGGAAGGTGAGCGCGTTCACGGCGTAGCCCGCCTCGGTCGCGAGGGCGAGCACGGTGGTGGAGTCGAGCCCGCCGCTCAGGAGGAGGACGGCCGGCGTGCCGGCGGGTACGGGGGCCAGGGTGGCCAACGGCATCAGCGCGTCGCGGCGGCGGGTTGCTGCTGCGTGAGGCAGTGCAGCGTGCCGAGGCCCCAGACGAGGTCGACGGCGTGGATCCCCACGACCTGCCGGTCCGGGAAGCACTCGGCGAGGGTGTTGAGCGCGATCCGGTCGTTCGCGTCGTTGAAGGTCGGGACGATCACGACGCCGTTGGCGATGTAGAAGTTCGCGTAGCTCGCGGGCACGTGCTCGCTCCCATCCACCGTGGTGCCTTCGATGCGCGTGGTGGGCATGGGGATGTCGATGATGTCGAACCCGGTGCCTTGCAGGATCTCGCGGTTCTCGTTCAAGGCGCGGTAGTTCACGTCCTTCGGATCGTCCGTCATCATGGTCATGATGGTGGTTTCGTTGAGGAACCGCGACAGGTCGTCGATGTGTCCGTCGGTGTCGT
>JBMTAR010000162.1:0-4856 GCA_049428925.1 Gemmatimonadaceae bacterium | reverse complement strand
CACCGCCTTCGTCTTCGGGGTCACCGCCGCGGCGGCGAGGGCCGGGTCGATGTTGTACGTCTTCGGATCGATGTCCACGAAGACGGGTGTCGCGCCGACGTTGTGAATCGTCCCGGCGGTCGCGAAGAAGGTGAACGGGGTCGTCACCACCTCGTCGCCACGCCCGATGTCGAGCGCCCGCAGAGCGATCAGGATCGCATCCGTGCCATTGGCACACCCGACCGCATAGCGGCTCTTCGAATACCCGGCGACCGCGCACTCGAGCTCCGCGACGGGCGCGCCGAGGATGAACGCCTGGTCGTCGATGAGCTTGATGAGTTCCGGCAACACCGCATCGCGGATCGTCGCGTGCTGCGCCTTGAGGTCGAGCAGGGGGACAGACATCTGTCGTGGGGAGGTCGGGAAACGGCCGAAATCCAACGCGGACAAGGCTTTAAAGGTCGCCTGTCGCCCCCATCCCAGTCAACGAAGCGTTATCCCACCGTCGGGAGCGGAAAGCCGACGTCCCGGCCACTGCGAGCGGATTCGTAGATCCCACAGACCAGCTCCAGGGACTTCCGCCCCTCACGACCGTCCGTCCCCGCCTGCACCTCGCCTCGGAGCGCCCGGAGGACGTTCCGATAATAGGGTTCGTGGCCGAACCCGTAGACGCTCGGCGGCGAGGTGTTGGCCGCCTCGACCAACCGATCGTCGTCGTCGTAGTCGGCGAACTCCCAGTGCTCGATGCGGTTCACGGCGGTACCCCCGATGCGGACGGTGCCCCGCTCCCCCAGCAGCGTGAACGACCCCTCGAGGTTCTTCGGATAGGTGAGCATCGTCACCTCCATCACGCCGAGCGTTCCGCTCCGGAATCGCACGAGGGCCGCCCCCGTGTCCTCCGCCTCGATGCGCCGGGCCATCGTCGCGGTCTTCGCCACCACGCTCTCGACCGGGCCGCACATCCACTGCAGGAGATCCACGTAGTGCGAAGCTTGATTCAGGAACGCTCCGCCGTCCAGCGCCCAGGTCCCGCGCCACGGCGCCTGGTCGTAGTACTCCTGCGGCCGGGTCCAGCGCACCGTCGCGTTCGCGAGGTAGAGCCGCCCGAAGCGCCCCTTCTCCACCGCGCGCCGCAGGAGCTGGATCGTCGCATTGAGGCGGTTCTGCTTCACCACGAAGAGCTGGACGCCCGCGGTATCACAGGCCGCGACCAGGGCATCGGCGGCCGGAAGCGAGATCGCCATCGGCTTCTCGACCACGACGTGCTTCCCAGCGCGGGCCGCGAGGATCCCGTGCTCGGGGTGCATCCCGGACGGGGTCGCGACGACCACAGCCTCACAGGGCACCTCGGCGAGCATCCGCGGATAGTCGGTGAACCACGGGACGCCGGCCGCACGGCCGGTGGCCTCGGCGCGACCGGCATCGATATCGCAGACGGCGACGAGGTCGAGCCCCTCGACCTTCGCCAGTGCCTGCACGTGATTGGCGCTGATGCGCCCACACCCCACGAGCGCGACACGGAAGCTCGCGGAGGCCACCGTCACGCGTGCTCCGCCGCCATGGGTGCGCACACGCCGTCCACGACGCGGTAGCGGGCGCCGCAAGCACCGCACGTCGGCGCCTCCCCCGCCGGGAGCTTCTCCCCGCAGGCGCACATCCATCCCGTCCGCCGAGCCGGCACGCCCGTCATCAGGGCGTACGCCGGCACATCCTTCGTGATCACCGCCCCCGCGCCCACGAAGCAGTACGCGCCCATGGTGACGCCGCACACCACCGTCGCGTTCGCACCGATGCTCGCCCCGCGTCCGACCCGCGTGCGTCGATACTCGTGCTTCCGACTGACGTGACTGCGCGGGTTCACGACGTTCGTGAACACCATCGAGGGGCCACAGAAGACGTCGTCCTCGAGCTCGACCCCCTCGTAGATCGACACGTTGTTCTGGATCTTCACGTTGTCGCCGATCCGGGTGCCCCCCATCACGACGACGTTCTGCCCGAGGCTGCAGCCCCGACCGATCACCGCCCCGGGCAGCACATGGCAAAAATGCCAGATGCGCGTCCCCTCGCCGATGACGGCGCCGTCATCGACGTAGGCCGAGGCATGGATCACCGGCGCACTCACGCGAGCTCCGCCTGCCACGCCTGGAGCGACTTGACCGTGACGGGCTGCTCCCGCGCCGCCTCGATGGCCGCGCACGCCGCGCTCGCACCGGTGAGGGTGGTGGTGTACGGCACACGGTTCGCGACGGCGGCCTGACGCATCGAGTAGTCGTCACGCTGGGCGCTCTTCCCGAGCGGCGTGTTGATCAGAAGCTGGATCTCCCCGTTCACCATGAGGTCGATCGCGTGCGGACGCCCCTCGCTGACCTTGTGCACCACCTGCGCGGGGATCCCCGCCGCGGCGAGATGCGCCGCGGTCCCTTCCGTGGCGACGAGGCCGAAGCCCATCGCCTGGAAGCGGCGGGCGATGGCGACGACCCCCGCCTTGTCCCGCTGGTTGACCGTGATCATCACCTTCCCCGCCGTGGGCAACCCATTGCCGGCGGCGAGCTGCGACTTGCCGAACGCGGTGCCGAAGTCGGTGGCGATCCCCATCACCTCGCCCGTCGAGCGCATCTCGGGGCCGAGGATCGGATCGAACTCGCGGAACTTCGCAAAGGGGAAGACGGCCTCCTTCACGCTCGTGTACGGCGCGATGATCTCCTCGGTGTACCCGAGGTCCGTGAGGCGCTCCCCGAGCATCACCCGGGCGGCGAGCGAGGCGAGGGGCTTCCCGATCGTCTTCGAGACGAACGGCACCGTACGCGAGGCGCGCGGGTTCACCTCGATCACGTACACGACGCCGTCCTTCACCGCGTACTGCACGTTGATCAGCCCCACCACACCGAGCGCCTTCGCGAAGGCCACGGTGTGCCGGCGCATCTCGTCCTGGTGCTCCGGGGCGATGCGGTCCGGGGGCAGGACGCAGGCGGAGTCGCCGGAATGGATGCCAGCGTCTTCGATATGCTGCATCACGCCGCCGATGACGACGGTCTCGCCGTCAGAGAGGGCGTCGACGTCGGCCTCGTACGCATCCTCGAGGAAGGCGTCCACGAGCACCGGCCGCTCCTCGGAGACACGCACGGCGCGCTCGAAGTAGTCGCGCAGCGACGGTTCGTCGTAGACGATCTCCATCGCCCGGCCGCCAAGCACGTAGCTCGGGCGGACGAGCACCGGGTACCCGATGCGGGCGGCAATCGCCACCGCCTCCGGGACGCTCGTCGCGGTGCCGTTGGGCGGCTGCTGCACGCCGAGGCCGCGAGCGAGCGCCTCGAAGCGCTTCCGGTCCTCCGCGATGTCGATCGCCTCGGGGGAGGTCCCGAGGATCGGCACCCCTGCCACCTCGAGCGACTTCACGAGCTTGAGCGGCGTCTGGCCTCCCAGCTGGACGATCACCCCCACCGGCTGCTCACGCTCGACGATCTCAAGCACGTGCTCGAAGGTGAGCGGCTCGAAATACAGCTTGTCGGAGGTGTCGTAGTCGGTCGAGACGGTCTCCGGATTGGAATTGACCATGATCGTCTCGTAGCCGGCGTCGCGCAGGGCGAGCGCGGCGCGGACGCAGCAGTAGTCGAACTCGACTCCCTGCCCGATTCGATTCGGCCCGCTCCCGAGGATGACGACCGACTTCCGGCCGGTCCGCGGCGCCTCGGACTCCTCGTCGTAGCTCGAGTAGAGGTACGGCGTGTTCGACGGGAACTCGCCGGCGCAGGTGTCGACCATCTTGTAGCTGGGACGGATCCCCATCCCCCAGCGGCGCGCCCGCACCTCGGCCTCAGTCTCCCCCCGGAGCACGGCGAGCTGGACGTCCGCGAAACCCATCCGCTTCATCGCCCGCAGGGCGGTCGCATCGACGTCGGGGAGCGCCGCATACGCGCGTTCGGCATCCACGAGCTCCGCCAGCTGCCGGAGGAACCAGGGATCCACGCCGGTCCGCCGCTGGATCTCCTCCACCGACATCCCGAGGAGCAGTGCGCGCTTGATCTGGAAGAGCCGCTCCGGCACGGGCCGGACGAGCGCCGCCTCCACCGCCGCGAGCGAGTCATCGGCGACACGGTCGTCCGACGGACGCGCCCCGACGGTCCACCCGGCGCGCCCCGTCTCGAGCGCCCGCAGCCCCTTCTGGAACGCCTCCTTGAAGGTCCGCCCGATCGCCATCGACTCCCCGACTGACTTCATCTGCGTCGTGAGCGACGGGTCGGCCCCGGCGAACTTCTCGAACGCGAACCGCGGCACCTTCACCACGACATAGTCGAGCACCGGCTCAAAACTCGCCGGCGTGGTCTTCGTGATGTCGTTCGGGATCTCGTCCAGACGGTACCCGACCGCGAGCTTCGTCCCGATCCGCGCGATGGCGAACCCCGTGGCCTTCGACGCAAGCGCCGACGAGCGTGAGACGCGCGGATTCATCTCGATGACGACCATCTCGCCATCGGCCGGGTTCACCGCAAACTGGATGTTGCACCCGCCAGCGGCCACGCCGATCTCGCGGATCACACGGAGCGCCGCGTCGCGCATCACCTGGTACTCCCGGTCGGTCAGCGTCATCGCGGGTGCGACGGTCACCGAGTCGCCGGTGTGGACCCCCATCGGATCGAAGTTCTCGATGGAGCAGATGATTACGACGTTGTCCGCCGAGTCGCGCATCACCTCGAGCTCGTACTCCTTCCACCCAATCAGCGACCGCTCAATCAGCACCTGCGAGATCGGCGACTCCGCGAGGCCGCGGCGGACGATCTTCTCGTACTCCTCGCGGTTGTACGCGATGCCGCCACCCGAGCCGCCGAGCGTGAAGGCCGGGCGAATGATCGCGGGGAACCCCGTCCACTCCGCGATGG
>JBMTAR010000161.1:0-4862 GCA_049428925.1 Gemmatimonadaceae bacterium | reverse complement strand
CGGCCGAGGCGCTGGCGGGGGCCTTCCGTATCCCGAACGTTCTGCAGAATCTGCTGGGCGAGGGGGTTCTCTCGGCCTCGTTTATTCCAGCCTACGCGCGCTTGCGGGCGGAGGGCCGGGCTGAGGAGGCCGGACAGTTGGCGGGGGCCGTGGTCGCGTTGCTCTCGCTCGTGAGCAGTGTCGTCGTCCTGCTCGGGGTCCTTGCGGCTCCGTTCCTTGTGGACCTCATCGCGCCCGGGTTCGGACCGGTACCGCGGGCGCTGACGATTCGTCTGGTGCGCGTGATCTTCCCAGGGGTCGGCGTGCTGGTGTTGAGCGCGTGGTGCCTCGGGGTGCTGAACGCGCATCGGCGGTTCTTCCTCTCGTACGTCTCCCCGGTGCTCTGGAACGCCGCGATGATCGTCGCGGTGCTCGTCGGAGCGCCGGGGCGCGGCCTCGATGACATCGCCGTGGTGGTCGCCCTCGCGAGCGTCGTCGGGAGCGTGCTGCAGTTCGGTGTGCAACTGCCGATGGTCCTCCGACTCGAACCCGGACTTCGGTTCCGGCCGCGTTTCGGTGACGCCGCGCTCCGCGGTGTGATCGCCCGCTTCGGCACAACGGTCGTCGGTCGTGGGGTCGTCCAGCTGAGTGGCTTCGTCGACACCGCGATCGCCTCCCTCGTGGGCTCCGGTGCGGTCGCGATCCTCGGTTACTCGCAGGTGCTCTCGCTCCTGCCGATCTCCCTCTTCGGGATGGCGGTGTCCGCGGCGGAGCTCCCGGCGATGTCGGGCGAGACCGGCGAGCCCGAGGCCGTCGCCTCCGCCCTGCGGACGCGACTCGACCGCGGTCTCGACCGGATCGCGTACTTCGTCGTCCCGACGGTCGTGGCGTTCGTCCTCGTCGGCGAGCTCGTGGTGTATGGCCTCTTCGGCGGCGGCGCGTTCACTGCGGAGACCGCGCGCTGGGTGCATCGGACGTTGATCGGTGCGGCACTCGGTCTGCTCGCCAACACCGCCGGCCGACTCTACGCCTCCGCCTGCTATGCGCTCGGGGACGCCGTGTCGCCGTTCCGCGGGGCGCTGCTTCGCGTGGGGTTGGGCGGGGGCCTCGGTTGGATCGGCGCGCTCGGGCTTCCCGCCTGGATCGGCGTGGATGCACGGTGGGGGCTGCAGGCACTCACGGCCGCTGCGGGCGTCGCCGCGTGGGTGGAATACCACTGGCTGCGCCATCGCGTCACACGCGCGATCGGGCCGACGGCCGTGCCGACGCGGCGCCTCCTGGGGTACTGGGCCGTCGCCGCGGTGAGCGTGATCGGTGGGCTCTTGGTCAGCGTCGGCGGCGCGCTCCTGACTCGTGGGTCGGCGGTGGTGGTTCCGGGATGGGTGTACGCGGCCATCACATCGGCGGTGGCGGCGGGAATGTATTTCGCGCTGACGGCGCGATTCGGGATCGATGATGCGCGACGCGCCTGAGCGCGTCGCGCAGGCGCTCGCGCATCTCCCCGATCAGCCGGGCGTCTACCTCTGGAAGGATATTGAGGGGACGATCCTCTACGTCGGGAAGGCGAAGCGGCTGCGTCCGCGCGTGCGGAGTTACTTCGCCTCGGCGCACGAGGAGAGCCCCAAGACGCGGCGGCTGGTGGGCCTCATCGCCGATCTGGAGACCATCGTCGTGCCGTCGGAGGTGCACGCGCTCGTCCTCGAGGCGAACCTGATCAAGGAGCACCGGCCGCGCTTCAACATCCTGCTCCGGGACGACAAGACGTACCCGTACGTGACGGTCACGATGCAGGAGCCGCTCCCCCGGGTCCTCGTCACGCGCCGCGTGCAGTCGGATGGCGCGCGGTACTTCGGCCCGTACACCGACGTGCAGGGGATGCGTCGCACGCTTGAGGTGATCCAGCGCGTCTTCCAGGTCCGGTCGTGTCGATACGATCTCCCGCGCGAGGCCCCTGACCGCCCGTGTCTGGACCATCACATCGGCCGGTGCCGCGCCCCGTGCGTCGGGCGCCAGTCGGTTGACGAGTACCGGGCCGATCTCGAGGAGGTGGTGGCCTGTCTCGACGGAAAGACGGAGGCGGTCGAGCAGCGCATCGCGGCCCGGATGTCCGCCGCCGCCGCCGCGATGGACTACGAGCGCGCTGCGGAGTATCGCGATGCGCTTACCCGGCTGGCGCAGCTCCGTGAACCCACCGTGGTGCTGTCGGTCGAAGGCGGGGACCGCGACGTCATTGGGTACGCGCGGGATGGTGAGGATGCCGCCGTCGCGTGGCTGCGCATCCGTGATGGGAAGCTCGTCGCGCGCGAGCATCGGTATCTCACCGGCGTCGACGATGCCGCGGATGGCGAGGTGCTCGCGCAGTATCTCACGGCGCACTACCGGGCGGC
Source organism: Gemmatimonadaceae bacterium (assembly GCA_049428925.1). Lineage (GTDB taxonomy): Bacteria > Gemmatimonadota > Gemmatimonadetes > Gemmatimonadales > Gemmatimonadaceae > Pseudogemmatithrix. Next base: position 2,496 of record JBMTAR010000161.1, on the reverse strand, counting down.
GCCGGCGCGCGCTCGCGAGGTGCTGCTGCCGTTCGACTTTGAAGATCTGGGGCTTGTCGCCGAGGCGCTCGAGCCGGGGACACGACTGCTCGTCCCGCAGCGCGGTTCGAAGCGCGAGCTTGTCGACCTCGCGGAGCAGAATGCGCGACATCTGCTTGAGGAGCTGAAGCTCACGGCGGAGGACGCCGAGGAGCGTGCCGTGGATCCGGTCTACGAGCTCGGGCGCGTCCTCGGCCTCGCCAAGCTCCCGCGGTCCCTCGTGTGCGTGGACAACAGCACGGCGCAGGGGAAGGACTCCGTCGGCAGCGTGGTCTGGTTCGAGAACGGACGACCCCGGCGCGCTGAGTATCGGACGATGCGCGTGCAGTCGGTCGATCCTGCGCAGGGGCCCGATGATTTTCAGTCGATGCGCGAGGTCGTGGGGCGCTATTTCCGGCGACGGCTCGACGAAGGGCGTCCGCTCCCCGATCTCCTCGTGGTGGATGGTGGAAAGGGGCAGCTCTCCGCCGCCGATGAGGCGCTCGCAGCGCTTGGACTGGACACACTCCCGCTGATCAGTCTGGCGAAGCGGGAAGAGGAGGTCTTCGTGCGTGGGCGCACGGAGCCGCTGCGTCTGTCGCGCCGCTCGACCGCGCTGCGGCTCCTGCAGCAGGCGCGCGATGAGGCACACCGGACTGCCGTCGGTTACAATCGGAAGCGCCGCACGATGCGGACGATCACCAGCGAGCTGCTGCGCATCCCCGGTGTCGGTCCGGTGCGCCGGCGGGCGCTGCTCACCGCATTCGGGTCGCTACAGGGCGTGCGCGACGCGACCATCGAACAGATCGCCGCGGTCCCCGGTTTCACCACCGCGCTGGCGACGCGGATCCTTGAATCGTTGCACTCCCCATCCGTCCCTCCAGAGGGTCCATCGACATGACCTGGTCGCTCCACTGTTCCGCGTGCTCCTACTCCCAAGTCGATGGCCGACAGCTTGCATCGCTCTGCCCGGATTGCGGGCAGCCGTTGCTGGCGCGCATCGCTGGTGCTCCCGCGCGTTCGGCGGTGGGCACCGAGGCGTCGCTCTGGCGGTATCACGCGGCGCTGCCGCTCCTCCAGGGGGAGACGCCGGTCTCGCTCGGTGAGGGGATGACGCCGCTCCTCGAGCTGCCGCATCTCGCGCACGAGGTCGGTGTGCGCCGGCTCTGGGTGAAAGACGAAGGGTTGAATCCGACGGCGAGCTTCAAGGCGCGCGGCCTGATGATGGCCGTGACGCGTGCGAAGGCGCTCGGGTTGCCGGGGGTCTGTGTTCCCACCGCGGGGAACGCGGGTATCGCGCTCGCCGCCTACGCAGCGGCGGCCGGGATGCCGTGCCGCATCTACGCGCCGGAGACGACCCCACCGCCAATTCTCGGTTCGATTCGCGCGTTTGGTGCCGAGCTCGAACTGCTCCCTGGCCATATCGGTGATGCGGGGAAGGCGACGCTCGCCTTCGCGCGCGAGTCCGGGTTCTTCAACGTCGCGACGGTCCGAGAGCCGTATCGGGTCGAGGGGATGAAGACGATGGGGTACGAGGTCGCTGAGCAGCTCGGCTGGCGCCTCCCCGATGCGATCGTCTATCCGACCGGCGGGGGTGAGGGGACGATTGGCATCTGGAAGGCGATCGGCGAGATGCTCGAATGGGGGTGGCTCCCGCCGGAGACCGCCCGTCCGCGTATGATCATCGCGCAGGCGAGCGGCTGCGCCCCGCTCGTGCGCGCGTTCGCCGCAGGGGAGGATCGCGCGACGCCGTGGGTGGACCCGACGACGCATGCCAGCGGACTTCGGGTGCCCGGACCGCTCGGCGACCGCCTCACGCTGCGCACGATGCGCGAGAGTGGAGGGGACGCCGAGGCGGTGAGTGAGGAACGGATCCGCGCGGGGACGTTCCTGCTCGCGTCGCGGTCCGGGGTCGATGCCGCGCCAGAGGGTGGTGCCGCGCTGGAGGCGGTCCGGCAGTTGGTCGCGAATGGCCGGTTGCGTGCGGACGCCGAGGTCGTGGTCTTCAACACCGGGTCGGGCGCGAGCTATCGGTGGTGACCAGGTAGATTCCGGGATGCGCATCGCGATCTTCGACCCGTTCTCGGGCATCGCCGGGGACATGTGCCTCGGCGCCCTGCTGGACGTCGGGCTCGATCCGGCGTTCGTCGATGCCTTGCCGACGGCGCTCCGACTCGATGGGGTCTCCGTGCGCCGCACCCGGGTGACGCGCGGACAGATCGCCGCGTGGAAGGTGGATTTTGACATTCCGCCCCAGCCGCACGGCCGTCACCTCAAGCATCTCGTCGCCATCGTGGAGGCGAGCGCGGCGCCGGCGTCGGTGCAGGCGAAGGCGATCGAGGCCTTCACCGCGATCACGACCTGCGAAGCCGCGATCCACGGCACCACGGTCGAGAAGGTGCATCTCCACGAGGTCGGCGCCGTCGACGCCATCCTCGACATCGTCGGGACGATCTGGGGGCTCGAGCGGCTCGGCGT
>JBMTAR010000160.1:0-4883 GCA_049428925.1 Gemmatimonadaceae bacterium | reverse complement strand
GGCGGGCCGCGTCCGGCGAAGACACGACCGGACGCGCGCGCCGCCCGTTCGCGCCGCACGTTCGGCGGCGGGCGCCGGGCTAGTGCAACGGCCGCAGCGCGCCGCGCAGGCTGTCCAGTGACCCGTCGTTGGGTGCGGGCCGGAGTCCGATCAGCGCGGCGACGAAGCCGTAGACGTGCACGTTCCGGAACGCCGGGATCGTCCGGCCGCCCGACGAGACCCCCGGCCCCGCGGCGACGAAGACTGCCCCCATCGACGGCAACGCGGGATCATAGCCATGTGCGCCGCCCCAGCTCGTCTTCCGGGCGAGCTCCGCCCGTGTTGCGATCGTCCAACCATCCTCCGCCACCGCCACCACCGGTGTGATGCGGGCGTTCCCAGAGAATCGATAGGCGGACGGCACGGCGTCACGTCGATACACCGCCAGATGCGGATGGCGGCCCTGCATCGCGGTCATCACGCGTTCGACATCGCCATCCCGCGGGACGATCATCGCCACCGGGTTCTGGTCGAGGATCTCCACCGTTCGCAGGTCGATCAGCTCATCGAGCACGATCACCCGATCGGCGGCCACCGGCGCCATCCCGTGGTCCGCCACCACAATCACGTTCACCACATCGTTGAGCCCGAGCCGCGCGATGCCGTCGACGATCGCGCCGACCGCGGAATCGACACGCGCGATGGCCGAATCCACCGCCGGCGCAGCGGGCCCGGCCGCGTGCCCCGCGTCGTCCGTGTCCGAGAAGTACGCGGCGATCAGCGCGGGCGCCTCCGCCGGCGGCATCGCGAGCCATTCCAGAATCCGCGCCACACGCACCGCGTTCGGTCGCGTGTGCTCGTATGGATACCACCAGGTGGGCCGCACCCCGCCCACCGCCGCCTCCGAGCCCGGCCAGAAATACGCCGCAGCGCGACGCCCCTGACGCTCAGCGGTCACCCAGATCGGCTCACCGCCCCACCACGCCGGGTTCCGCACCGCAGCGGTGTCACTCATCCGGAAGAGGCCGAGCGTCGAGTCCCGCATCACATTCGCGACGATCCCGTGATGCGCCGGCGTGAGCCCAGTCACCAACGTGTAGTGGTTCGGGAAGGTCTTCGACGGAAACGACGGCACCATCCGCTCGGCGCGCACCCCACGCGCCGCAAGCGCCCGCAACCGCACCGCCGTGGGCCGGTCGAGATAGTCGGCCCGGAAACCGTCGAGGGCGATCAGCACCACGCGCGGGGGCTGCGACGGTACGAACGTGCTCGCCGTCGCGCGCGATGACGCACTCGATGACGTGCGCGACGGCACGGGCGCGGACACGCACGCGGCGACCGCCAAGGCGAGTCCGGCGCGCAGCAGGCGGGTACGCATCAGACCGGCACCGTGTCGTCCGTGAGGAACCGCCGCAGCACCTTCCCCACCATCGACTTCGGCAACTCCGTCTTGAACACGACGCGCGCGGGCACCTTGAACGGTGCGAGGTGCTGCTTGCACCAGTCGCGCAGCTCACCCTCGGTGACCGTCTTCCCCGCCCGTGGCACCACGAAGGCGACCGCCACCTCCCCGCGCGCCGCATCCGGGAACCCGCGCACCCCCGCCTCCTGCACGTGCGGATGCTTCGCGAGCGCCTCCTCGATCTCACGGGGCCAGACCTGCATCCCGTTCATCTTGATGAGGTCCTTCTTCCGGTCCACGATGAAGAGGAAGTGGTCCTCGTCCAGATAGCCGAGGTCGGCGGTGTGCAGCCAGGTCCGTCCATCCGCGTGGAGGTGCAGCATCTGGTCCGCGTCGGGCGCGGGGTTGTAATACCCCTTCATCAGCTGCGGGCCGTGCAGGAGGATCTCCCCCACCTCTCCCACCGGGAGCTCGCGCGTGGGATCGTCGGCGTCGACGACCTTCACGCGGCAGTCGGGGAGCGGGATCCCCACCGACCCCTGCTTCTCGGGGCCCTTCAACGGCCAGACGACCGAGACGAGGTTCGACTCCGTCATCGCGTACCCTTCGACGATGCGGGCCCCCGTGATGTCGGTGAAGCGCTTCCGCGTCTCCGCGAGGAGCGGCGCCGCTCCGGAGACGCAGGCCTGCATCGAGGCGAAGTCCGCCTTGCGTGTCGCGACCCGAGGATGGTTGAGCAGCGCGTTGTACAGCGTCGGCACGCCGCAGAAGATCGCGGGCTTCGCCCACTCGATCGTCTTCACGAGGTCGTTCAGGTCGCGCGGGTTCGGGATCAGCACCACCGGGTTGTGCCCGATCGCGCACGCCGACTGCACTCCCGTCGCGCCGTAGGTGTGGAAGAGCGGCAGCGGGAGGCAGTAACTCCCCTCCCACTCGGGGAGCACATCCTTCATCCAGGCGCGGAACTGGAGCCCCGTCATCACGAGCGCGTGATGATGCACCCGCACCGCCTTCGGCGTCCCGGTGGTGCCGCCGCTCATCAGCAGGAGGGCGTCGTCCTCGATGCTGGGACGCGCCGCCGTCGGGCGCTCCCCACGATGCGCCGCCACCAGCGACGGCAGCGTGCGGTCGCCGTCGCGCAGTGTCGGCCGATGCCCACCGCGCCGCTCGACCGCGAGGGTGAACACCGTCCGCAGCAGCGGGGGGAGCCACTCCTTGATGCTCGTCGAGACCACGTGCGCGACACCTGGCACTCGCCGCTGCGCGCCCTTCACCCGGTCGTAGAACGTCGAGAGTGTGATGATGACCTTCGGTCGGCTCGTCGTCATCGGGCCGACGAGCTCATCCTCGCTGTAGATGGGGTTCAGCGGGACGAGGATCGCGCCGAGCTTCCAGACCGCCCACTCCACGACGAAGAACTGCGGACAGTTCGGGAGGAGCACCGCGACCCGGTCGCCGCGCGCGACCCCCATCGCCGCCAAGGCGCAGGCGAAGGCGTCGCTCTGCTCGGCCAGCGCCCGCCACGCGATCCGCCGGCCCTTGAAGAGCACCGCCGGCGCCTCGGGCCGCTCGCGCAACGTGTCGTCGATGTAGTCGAGGAGCGTCCGCTGCGGGTACGTGCCGATCGTCGCGGGGACGCCGGGGTCGTAGTGGCGGAGCCACGGAAGCTGGTCCATCGGTCTCGGGCTGAGGGTACATTCCGAATATGCACACCCTCATCCCGCGCCACACCCGCGCCCGCGCCACCGCCGCGCTCCTCGCCCTTGCGCCCGCCGCCCTCGCGGCGCAGACACCGACCCTCCTCACCGCCGATCCCGTCGTGCAGCGCGCGATGGCGGCGATGCCCACGCTCCAGGCCTGGACCCTCGAGCAGCAGGTCGCGATCTGCGAGATCCCCGCGCCCCCGTTCAAGGAGCAGGCGCGCGCCGAGGCGTTCCGGAGCCGGCTGATCGCCCTCGGCTACGCCGACGCTCGGATCGATGCCGAGGGCAACGTCATTGTGCGGATCGGGCGCGGACGCGGGCCCGTCGTGATGATCGCCGGGCACCTCGACACCGTCTTCCCCGAAGGGACCGATGTCCGCACCACCCGGACCGGCGCGCGCATCGCCGGCCCCGGGATGGGCGACGACTGCCGCGGCCTCGCGGTGCTCCTCACCCTCGCTCGCGTCCTGAAGGAGCAGCGCGTGGAGCCGGCCGGCACGCTGTTCCTCGTCGGCAACGTGGGCGAGGAGGGTCCCGGCAATCTCCGCGGTGTGCGGCATCTCTTCACGAAGGAGTTCCCGGGCCAGATCCAGTACTTCATCTCCGTGGACGGCGCGGGCGGCGGCGCGATCACCTCGCGCGCCGTCGGCAGCCACCGCTACACCGTCTCCTTCGAGGGGCCGGGTGGGCACAGCTACGGCGCCTTCGGGATGGCGAACCCGATGCACGCGATGGGGCGCGCGATCGCGAACATCGCCGACCTCCGCGTCCCCACCACGCCGAAGGTGACCTACAACGTCGGCATCGTGCGCGGGGGGACGAGCGTGAACACCATCACGCCGCTCGCCCAGATGGAGATCGATATGCGCTCCGAGTCGCCCGAGGCGCTCGCGACGGTCGACGCGCAGATCCGCGCCGCCATCGACGCCGGGGCCGCCGCCGAGCGCGCGCGCTGGCCCAACTCGCGTGCCGGCATCACCGTGCGCTACGACACGATCGGCATCCGACCGACCGGTGCGCAGTCGGACGACACCCCGCTCGTCCGCATCGCGTGGGCCGCCGTCGAGTCGCTCGGCTGGATTCCCGCCACCACCGCGTCGAGCACCGACGCGAACCTCCCCATCGCCTTGGGAATCCCCGCCATCACCATCAACGGCGGCGGTCGCAGCAGCGGCGCGCACGGCACGGAAGAGGTGTATGAGGAATTGCCCGATTCGTACAAAGGGCCGCAGCTCGCGCTGTTGATCGTCACCGCGCTCACGGGCATCGCCCGCTAGGAGGACTGATGGACCGCCGTCGCTTCCTCTCGCAGACGCTTCTCGCGGGCGTCGTTGGAACGCTTCCCGCCACGCTCCGCGCGCAGGGCACACCCCAGGGCACGCCGCAGCGCGCCTCGCAGGGCCGCGCCGCGACCGCCTCCCTCCCGCCGCTCACGGTCTACAAGAGCGCCACCTGCGGCTGCTGTCGCGCCTGGGTCGACCATATGCGCGGCGCCGGCTTCACCGTGCGCACCGTCGACACCGAGGATCTGGGCCGCGTGAAGGGCGAGCTCGGCGTCCCCGGCGCCCTGCAGTCGTGCCACACCGCGGTGGTCGGGGCGTATCTCGTGGAGGGGCACGTCCCCGCCGCCGACGTGAAGCAGCTCCTCGCACAGAAGCCCGCCGTGCGCGGGCTCGCGGTGCCCGGGATGCCGATCGGCTCGCCCGGGATGGAGCAGGGCGACCCGCGCGACTACGACCGGTACGACGTGATGGCGTTCACCGCGCAGGGGCGGACGTCGGTGTTCGCGCGGCACTGAT
>JBMTAR010000159.1:0-4892 GCA_049428925.1 Gemmatimonadaceae bacterium | reverse complement strand
TGTTCGAGATCGAGGGCGTCTCGAAGGAGATCGCCCAGAAGGCGCTCGGGCTCGCCTCGGCGAAGCTCGGCGTGAAGACGAAGTTCGTGGCCCGTGAGGAGGCGTCGTCCGATGAAGGCTGAGGAGATCCGTGGGATGAACGCGGACGAGATCCGCGCGAAGGTCGCCGAGCTGGAGCGGGAGCGCTTCAACCTCTCCTTCCGGGGGGCGACCGAGCCGCTGAGCAATCCGCTGCGGTTGCGCACCATCCGCCGGGACATCGCCCGGCTGCACACCGTCCTGCGCGAGAAGGAGGTCGCGCGCTAACGCGCGCGAGGAGACCGAATGGCTGAGACCGTGAACACTGCTGCGACGGCCCGGAGCGCGCGCAAGACGCGCCAGGGGCTGGTCGTGAGCGACAAGATGGACAAGACCGTCGTGGTCGCGATCGAGCGTCGCGTGCCGCACCCGGTGTACGGGAAGATGGTGACGCGGACCAAGCGCCTGAAGGCGCACGACGAGCAGAACTCGGCGAAGGTCGGCGACACCGTCCGCATCGTCGAGACCCGCCCGCTGTCGAAGGACAAGCGGTGGCGGCTGCTCGAGATCGTCGAACGCGCGCGCTGAGGAACTGACCGATGATCCAACAGGAATCCGTGGTGAAGGTCGCGGACAACTCGGGGGCCAAGAAGGCCCTCGTGATCCGCGTCCTTGGCGGGACGCGCCGCCGCTACGCCGGCCTTGGCGACAAGGTCGTGGTGGCGGTGAAGGACGCGCTGCCGAACGGCACCGTGAAGAAGTCCGACGTGGCGAAGGCGGTCGTCGTGCGCACCGTGAAGGAGACGCGGCGCAAGGACGGCAGCTACATCCGCTTCGACGAGAACGCCGTCGTCATCATCGACGACAAGGGCGAGCCGCGGGCGACCCGTATCTTCGGGCCGGTCGCGCGCGAGCTCCGCGAGAAGCGCTACATGAAGATCGTGTCGCTGGCCCCCGAGGTGCTCTGACATGCGCATCCTGACCTATCGCAAGACGGCCGGCCGCAAGCCGGCGATCCGTCACGCGCGGAACGCCGAGCGGACCGCGATGACGATCACCCGCGGCGACACCGTGCGGGTGGTGCGTGGCGACGACAAGGGGAAGGAGGGGAAGGTCCTCCGCGTGCACCTGAAGAAGGGGCGCGTGACGGTCGAGGGGATCAACATCGTCAAGAAGCACCGTCGGGCGCGGACCGCGGAGGAGCAGTCGGGCATCGTCGAGATGCCGGCGCCGATCGCGGTCTCGAACGTGATGCTGCTGGACCCGAAGTCGGGGAAGCCGGTGCGCACCCGCACCCGGATCGACGCCGACGGCACCAAGGAGCGCGTCAGCGTGAAGAGCGGGGAGCCCATCCCCGCCACCCGCTGACCGAGGACTGACCGATGGCGACGACCAAGCAGCAGGGCCAGAAGAAGGGTGGGAGCGGGGCGGGCGAGAAGCGCGCCTCGATGCTCCCGAAGGAGCACAAGGGGGCCGGCACGCCGGCGCCCGCGCCGCGGCTCCGCGGGCACTATGACCGCGTGATCCGCGCGCGCCTGATGCAGCAGTTCGGGTTCACGAACCCGCACCAGGTGCCGACGCTCGAGAAGATCACGCTGAACGTGGGGATGGGGGAGGCGATCAAGCAGCCCAAGGTCCTCGACGCCGTGGTCGACGAGCTCGCGACGATCACCGGGCAGAAGCCGGTGCGGACGAAGGCGAAGAAGTCGATCGCCAACTTCGGCCAGCGTGAGGGGCAGGAGATCGGCGTGGCGGTGACGCTGCGCGGCGCGCGGATGTGGGAGTTCCTCGACCGCTTCATCTCGACGGCGATCCCGCGCATCCGTGATTTCCGTGGGCTGAACACCCGGGCCTTCGACGGCCGCGGGAACTACAGCCTCGGCATCAAGGAGCAGATGATCTTCCCCGAGATCAACTACGACCTCGTGGAGCAGATCCACGGCATGGACATCACGTTCGTGACCACCACCAACCGGGACGATGTCGCGTTCGCGCTGCTGCGCGAGCTCGGGATGCCGTTCCGTGGCGACGACAAGCCGATCGTCGTGCAGGGCTGAGGAGACCATGGCCAAGAAGAGCACGATCGAGAAGAACGAGCGCCGGAAGCAGCTGGTGGCGAAGCAGGCCGCCAAGCGGAAGGCCCTGGCGGACACCGTCCGCAGCCTGAAGGTGACGGAGGAGGAGCGGCGGGCGGCGCAGGTCGCGCTGCAGAAGCTCCCCCGGAACGGGGCGGCGGCGCGCGTGCGCAACCGCTGCCAGCTGACGGGGCGCAGCCGCGCCTACATCGGCACCTTCGGCCTGAGCCGTATCGCGTTCCGCGAGATGGCGCTGCAGGGGCTGATCCCCGGCGTGCGCAAGGCGAGCTGGTAACACGCCGACCCCCCGGTCGGCGTTGGAGGTCGCAGGTCCCACGGGGGTAGGCCCGCGCGCACGAGGCGCCGGGAACCGCTCCCTTCCCTTCCTACCGGTCCGGCCCCGCCGGATACCCTAGGAGAACGAGTCCCACCATGAGCATGAACGACCCGATCGCCGATATGCTCACGCGGATCCGCAATGCCGTCGCGTCACGGCATCGCCGCGTGGACGTCCCGGCGTCCAAGATGAAGGCCGAGATCGCCCGCCTGCTGACGGAGTCCAACTTCATCAGCGGCTACAAGACGGTCGAGACCGAAGAGGGCCGGAAGGTCCTCCGCCTCGCCCTCAAGTACGCCGGCACGACCCCGGTCATCCGGCAGCTCCAGCGCGTCTCGACCCCCGGCCTCCGGCGGTACGTCGGGGCGTCGGAGATCCCGCGCGTCCGCAACGGCCTCGGCGTCGCGATCCTCAGCACCTCGCAGGGGCTGATGACCGACCGGCAGGCTCGCTCCGCTCGCACGGGCGGCGAACTCATCGCCCTCGTCTGGTAAGGAGCCCCCCATGTCACGAATCGGAAAGATGCCGGTGACGATCCCGGCGGGTGTCACGGTGACGGTCGGTGCGGGGAACGTCGTCTCGGTGAAGGGCCCCAAGGGGGAGCTTCGCCGGACCATCAACGCAGACCTCACGATCACGATCGACGGGAGCACGCTGACGGTCACGCGGCCGTCGGACGAGCCGACCCACAAGTCGCTCCACGGGCTCTCGCGGACGCTCATCGCCAACATGGTCGAGGGGTGCGCGAAGGGGTACGTGAAGCAGCTGGAGATCACGGGCGTCGGGTTCAAGGCGGAGCCGAAGCCGTTCGGGCTGCAGCTCGCCCTCGGGTTCTCCCACCAGATCCAGTACAAGGCGCCGGCCGGCATCAAGCTGACGGCCCCGCAGCCCACGCAGGTGGTGGTCGAGGGCGCGGACAAGGAGATCGTCGGGCAGGTGGCGGCGGAGATCCGCAGCCTCCGTCCCCCCGAGCCGTACAAGGGCAAGGGGATCAAGTACGCGGGTGAGGTCATCCGCCGGAAGGCCGGCAAGGCCGGGGGCAAGTAATGCCAGGGAAGCGTGTACCGAAGGGACGGGCGGCGCTCCGGGCGCGGCGGCACATCCGCGTGCGGGCGAAGGTCTCCGGCACGGCCGAGCGGCCGCGGCTGGTCGTGTTCCGCTCGCTGAAGCATATGACCGTGCAGCTCGTCGACGACGTGCGGCACCACACTCTGATGACCGTCACCGACGCCGGCTTGACCGGGAAGAAGTCGGAGAAGTCGGCCGAGGTGGGGAAGCGGGTGGCAGCGCAGGCGAAGGCGGCGGGGATCACGACGGTCGTGTTCGACCGCGCCGGGTACCAGTATCACGGCCGCGTGAAGGCGGTGGCCGACGGCGCCCGCGAAGGCGGGTTGGAGTTCTAAATGGCTGAGACGACAGGTGGCATGGGGGCGCCGGGTGGGCGCCGTGGTGGTCCTGGGGGCGGTCGCGGACGCGGCGGCCCGGGGCAGGGCCGTGGTGGTCCAGGCGGCGGGCGTGGCGGTCCGGGCGGCGGGCGTGGCCCCGGCGGCCGTGACGGCGGGCGCGGCGGCCGCGATGGCGGCCGTGGTGGCGCGCCGGGCGCTGAGCGCGAGGGGTCGGATCTCCTCGAGAACGTGATCGCCATCAACCGCGTCGCGAAGGTCGTGAAGGGCGGCCGGCGCTTCTCCTTCAACGCGCTCGTGGCCGTCGGCGACGGGCAGGGGAAGGTAGGCGTGGCGACCGGGAAGGCGAACGAGGTGTCGGAGGCGGTCCGCAAGGCCGTCGACGGGGCGCGTCGCCGCATGGTGACCATCCCGATGACTGGGGCCACCATCCCCCACGAGATCGTGGGCAAGCATGGGGCCGGTGAGGTCCTGATGAAGCCCGCGGCGCCCGGCGCCGGCGTGATCGCCGGTGGCGCTGTGCGCGCGATCCTCGAGTGCGCCGGGATCCACGACATCCTGACCAAGTCGCTGGGCTCGACCAATCCGCACAACATGGTCCTCGCGGCGCTGGACGGGCTGCAGAACCTGACGACGGTCGAGCAGATCGCCCGTGAGCGTGGGGTCGAGGTCAGCTCGCTCCCGTACAAGTCACGCGCCAAGTCGAAGGAGGTCGTGTAACATGCCGCGGACCTTCGTCTGGCACCGCACGCGCGGGCCGAAGCACACCGAGCCGAACACCCTGACCTCCGGCAAGGTCCGGATCACGCAGGTGCGGTCCGGCATCGGGCACAACGAGAAGATGAACGACACCCTGCGGGCCCTCGGCCTGCGTCACCACCAGGCGTCGGTGGTGCATCAGGATTCGCCCGCGCTCCGTGGCATGATCAAGCGCGTCCGGCACCTGGTGACCGTCACGCCGGTGGAGGAATAAGCGAATGAGCGACGAGAAGATCACCCTCTCGACCCTGGCGCGCACGCCGGGGTCGCACCGGAACCGGAAGCGCCTCGGGCGCGGCC
>JBMTAR010000158.1:0-4957 GCA_049428925.1 Gemmatimonadaceae bacterium | reverse complement strand
CGACCGACGCTCCCAATCCGGGGTTCACCCGGCGCTGGGAGCGTCTTTCCCGCGCACCCTCGTCGGCGGGATGCTCACGACCGCGCCCCTCGATCAACCGCCGAAGGCGTTCATCCCCGTCACGGCTTGCCCGAGGATGAGGCTGTGGATGTCGTGCGTCCCCTCGTAGGTGTAGACACTCTCGAGGTTCGCCATGTGCCGCATGCTCGCGTACTCGGCCATGATGCCGTTGCCGCCGAGGAGCCGGCGCGCCTCTCGCGCGATGTCGGTCGCGATGTTCACGTTGTTCCGCTTGGCGAACGAGACCTGCTGCGGCGTGAAGGTGCCGGCGTCCTTCATCCGGCCGAGGTGCAGCGAGACGAGCTGCCCCTTCACGAGCTCGGTGAGCATGTCGGCGAGCCGCACCTGCTGGATCTGGAAGCCGCCGATCGGCCGCCCGAACATCACACGCTCCTTGCTGTACGAGAGCGCCTCCTCGTAGCAGGCGATGGCGGCGCCGAGGGCGCCCCACGAGATCCCGTAGCGCGCCTGCGTGAGGCACATCAGTGGGCTCTTCAGGCCGCCGGAGTTCGGCAGGATCGCGTCGGCGGGGAGATGCACGTTGTCGAAGACGAGTTCGCTCGTGTCGGAGGCGCGGAGGGAGAGCTTCCCCTTCTGCCCCTTGGCGGTGAACCCCTTCGCCTCGGTCGGCACGAGGAAGCCGCGGATCGACTTCCCGCTCTCGTCGCCGTCCTCCGTCTTCGCCCAGACGACCGCCACCTGCGCAGTGGAGCCGTTCGTGATCCACATCTTCGCGCCGTTCAGGATCCAGGTGCCGTCCGGTTGCTGGCGCGCCCGGGTGATCATCCCGGCCGGATTGGAGCCGTAGTCGGGCTCCGTGAGGCCGAAGCAGCCGATGATCTCGCCCGTCGCCATCTTCGGGAGGTAGTGCCGCTTCTGCGCCTCGGAGCCGAAGGCGTAGATCGGATACATCACGAGCGCCCCCTGCACGGAGGCGAACGACCGGATCCCCGAGTCGCCGCGCTCGAGCTCCTGCATGATCAGCCCGTACGCGACATTGCTGAGGCCGGCGCAGCCGTATTCCTCGGGGAGGTTCGCGCCGAAGTACCCGTTCGCCCCCATCTCGGCGATCAGTTCCTTCGGGAAGCGGCCGTCGACGTAGCACTGGCCGATGATCGGCAGGACCTTCTCGTCAACGAAGGCGCGGACGGAGTCGCGGATCGCACGCTCCTCTTCCGTCAGCGCGGCGTCGATGTTGAAGAGGTCCCCCTCCCGCGGCCGGAGGTCGGGGGAGGCGAGGAAGGTCGGCGTATCGGTCGTGAGCGCCATCGGAAAGTCCGGTAAGGAGACGCCGGAAATCTAATGTCGGGAACCTCCGCTCTCACTGGACGAGAATCGGACCGCGACAGCGCGGCGGGCTCACGTCGACACCCGACGCGGTGGCCGCGGACCGGGCCCCGCCTTCAGCAGACCGCGCGCTTCGCGCTCGGCACCGCCCCCACCTCACGGCACTTCCGCCGAAACTCCGCCCCGTGGTCGATCGGCAACCCGCTCTCGTGCTGCCACTGGTGCACCATCTCGTGCAGCAGCGTCTCCAGCGCCGAGGCGAGACCGTCGCGCCGCAGGTGCCGCGCTCCCCGCCCCGCCCCCCTCCACACCGGGGGCGTAGTGCCCGAGCCGACGCACCATCCGCCGCGAGACGCGGATGGGCACGGGCCGCAGCCGCGCGGCGAAGCGCTCGCCGTTGAAGCGCGTATGCCATTCGGCCAACTGCTCCGCGAGCGCCTCGTCCTCCGGATGCGTGCGCTCCGGCGCGCGGGGCGGGGTCGTGTGCCGCGGCAGCGGGTACGCAACGATCGCCTCGCGCGCCGCCTGCCGCTCCCAGTCGCGCCGCGCCATCACGAAGCGCACAATCTGTAGGTGGATCTCGGTCGGCGCGGATGCGTACCCTTCGTGTACGCGGAGGTCGAACCCCTTGAGCGTGATGAGCACCGACCGGTTCCGGGTGAGGACGAGGCGCCGGACGTGCTGCAGGCCGAGGGACTGCAGCTTGCCGAGGAAGGCATCAGCCGCGCGGGCCTGCTCCTCCGCCTCCCACGCCGCGTCCTCGGCGTCGAGCGCCTCGGTCGCGGGAGGGGACTCAGTGAACCCGAACCCGAGCTGCAGTTCCGGGGCGTCACTCATCGTGGGAAGACCCGGTCGCCGCGCGGCACGAAGTCGCCTACCGCGTTATCCCAGGCACAGGCGCGTACCGTCAGTGCGGCGGGCTCGACCTCGATCTCCTGAATCGCCGCCGGGAGCCCACCGCGCCGGCGATCACAGAGCGTGGTGACGTGCGAGACGACCATCCGGCGTACGCCAGGCGCGTCGACGGCCTCAATGCGCGTCTGGTGGTCGTGGCCGTTGAGGACGAGGTCCGCCCCCGTGTCGAGGGCGTGCGCGATCCCGTCCGCGCGGTCGGTGAGTCCCCAGCGCCGCGAGAGATCACCTCGCAGGAGGTTGTGATGGAAGACGAGGACCTTGAGGTCCCCCGCCGGCGCCGCCGCGAAGACGGCGCGCGCCTTCGCCCACTGCGCGGGGCGCAGCGCCCCCACCACGCTCAGGTCGCGCAGCCGGCGCGTGAGGGTGTAGGGCTGCACCCCGTGGCAGGAGTTGAGGCCGACGAGCGTCACGCCGGGGAGCTGCAGCGTCGGCTCCTCGTCGGCCTCGATCCAACGGCGGTAGCCACGCAGCAGCGGCCAGCGCAGACCGAGCCCGACGGGCTGCCACCACCAGGCGACGTCGTGGTTCCCCGGCACGACGAGCACCGGAATCCGCAGCCGCAACGCATCGAGCCAGGCGCGCGCGGTGCGGAACTGGCTGCGGAAGTTGCGTTGCGTCAGGTCCCCGCAGACCACGGCGGCATCGTACCGACCCTCGACCACGCGCCGGGTGACGGCGGTGATGTGCGCGGCGACGGCGTGCCGCCCGAAGTGGACGTCGGAGACCTGGAGGAGTCTCACGCCAGACGGGCGATGACCGCGTCGGTGTAGGCGTCGGTCCCGGCGTCGCCGCCCACATCGCGCGTGACGATTCGCCCCTCGCGGAGCGTCGCCTCGATGGCGGTGCGGATCCGCGTGGCCCGCGCGTCGTCACCGATGTGGTCGAGGAGCTGGCAGGCGGCGAGCATCACCGCCGTGGGGTTCGCCACGCCGCGGCCGGCGATGTCGGGCGCCGTGCCGTGCACCGCCTCGAAGATCCCGCAGTCGACGCCGATATTCGCGCCCGGCGTGAGCCCGAGCCCGCCGACGAGCCCCGAGGTGAGGTCGGAGAGAATGTCACCGAAGAGATTCGTCGTGACGATGACGTCGTAGCGCTCGGGGCGCATCACCAGCTCCATCGCGCAGGCGTCGACGATGCGGTCGTCGCTCTCGATGCGACCGGCGTACTCCGCGGCCACCCGACGCCCCGTCTCGAGGAAGAGCCCCTGCGAGCACTTCAGGATGTTCGCCTTGTGAACGATCGTCACGCGCCGGCGCCCGTGGCGCAGCGCGTACTCGAAGGCGTAGCGGATGACGCGCTCCGCACCGGCCCGCGTCACGACCGCCACCGACTGCGCGAGCGCGTGCGGGTCGTCGCCGACCTTCACGAAGTTCTCGATCCCGATGTAGAGCCCCTCCGTGTTCTCACGGACCAGGACGAGGTCCACGTCAGGGAACCGGCCCGCCGGGAGCACCGACCGGGCTGGCCGGACGTTCGCGTAGAGATCGAACTCCTTGCGAAGGGCGACATTGATGGAGCGGAACCCCTTCCCCACCGGAGTCTCGAGCGGCCCCTTGAGCGCGAGGCGCGTGCGGCGGACGGAGGCGAGGGTCGCCTCAGGGAGCGGGTCGCCGTGCGCCTCGACGGCGGCCATCCCCGCGAGGTGGCGCTCGAAGTCGAGGGGGGCGCCGGCGGCCTCGAGGAGGCGGACGGTCGCATCGGTGATGGCGGGACCGATGCCGTCACCGGGAATCAGGGTCACGAGATGGCGTGTCGTCACGTCGAGGAAGCTAACGGGAGACCACGCCCCCCTCCACGCATCCCGGCACCCTGTGGACGCCGGCACGTCGGCCCTGCGATGCGAGGCGCTGCGCCTCACCGTCCCGGTGCCCCTCCCCGCCCCCCGCCGCCGGGGCTACGATTCCCCGCGCACCCCGACCCCGGACTCCCCCATGACCCGTTGGATGCAGGCCCTCGTCTGGGCCATCGTCTCCCTCGTCGGCGCCGCCGCCTTCGGCGTCCTCGCGCTACGGCGCGGCGAGACGATCAGCGCCGCCTGGCTCCTCACCGCCGCCGTCTGCACCTACGCCGTCGGCTACCGCTTCTACTCGAAGCTCCTCGCCGCGAAGGTCTTCGCCCTCGACCCCGACCGCGCGACGACCGCCGAGCTCCGCGCCGACGGCCGCGACTTCGTCCCGACGAACAAGTGGATCGTCTTCGGGCACCACTTCGCCGCCATCGCGGGCCCCGGCCCCCTCGTTGGCCCGACCCTCGCGGCGCAATTCGGCTACCTCCCGGGCGCCCTCTGGATCATCGTCGGGGTCGTTCTCGGGGGTGCGGTGCAGGATATGGTCATCCTCTGCTCCTCCGTGCGCCGCGACGGCAAGTCGCTCGGCCAGATGGTCAAGGACGAGATCGGCCCCGTCGCCGGCTTCACCGCGCTCGTCGCGGTGCTCGGCATCATGATCATCCTCATCTCGGTGCTGGCGCTCATCGTCGTGAAGGCGCTCGCCGAGAGCCCGTGGGGCGTGGTGACCGTCGGCCTCACGATCCCCATCGCGATGCTGATGGGGGTCTACCTCAAGTACCTGCGCCCCGGGCGCGTGCTCGAGGTGAGCGCGATCGGGATCCTCCTCCTCGTGGTCGCGCTCTACGCGGGCCGGTACGTCGCGCAGCACCCGACGCTCGCCGGCACCTTCACGCTCTCGGGGACGAC
>JBMTAR010000157.1:0-4958 GCA_049428925.1 Gemmatimonadaceae bacterium | reverse complement strand
TTGACCCCGAGGCATGGCCCGACCTTGGGCCATCGCCGTCGTCTCCGCCGTCGTCCCCGCCGTCGTCCCTCTCGTTGGCCCCTCAGCCGTCCAGACGAGTGATCCCGTGCCTGTTCTGAGCTCCCCTCCCGCCGTCGCGCCGACGGGCGCCCCTCGCCGACTCACCGACCGCGGCGGGCCGCTGCGATTCGTGCGGGCCCGTCGCGTCGCACGGACCGCCGGCGCCGCCTGCGCGCTCACCCTCGTGAGCTGCGGACCACGATCGCCCATGGCCGACCCTGAGCCGGGGGTCGCGCTCGCACTCGCGGAGGCACGTCGGGCCGCCATCGGTGACCTCCGGTATGATGTCCGCTTCGACATCCCCGACGACCGAACCGCACCAGTGCGCGGCGCGGTGGCGATGCGGTTCGACTGGGCCGCGGACGGCGAACCGGTGGTACTCGACTTTCGCGCGCCAGCGTCGCATGTCGGTGTCGTGACCCTCGATGGGGACACCGTCCAGGCCTCTATCGTCCCAGACCACATCGTCATTCCAGCCGTCGCCGCCGGCTCGCACACCGTCACCGTCGCGTTCACCAGCACGGACGCGGCGCTCAACCGGAGCGAGGACTTCCTCTACGCGCTCTTCGTGCCGGACCGCGCCTCGACCGCATTCCCGGTGTTCGAGCAGCCGAGTCTCAAGGGACGCTTCACGGTCGGGCTCACCGTTCCCGCGGCCTGGGCCGCCGTCGCGAACGGGGCGTTGATCGAGCGCGACAGCAGCAGCGCGGGTCCGGGGCGGCATCGGCTCCGGTTCGCGGAGACCGCCCCGATCAGCACCTATCTCCTCGCCTTCGCGGCGGGACGGATGCAGCAGCTGACCGGCACCCGCGACGGACGGACCTTCACGATGTTCCATCGCGAGACGGATGGGGCGAAGGTGGCACGGAACGCATCGGCGGTCTTTGACCTGCACGCGCAGGCACTCGAGTGGCTCGAGGCGTACACGGGGATCCCGTATCCCTTTGCCAAATACGACTTCTTCCTCGTCCCCGCGTTCCAGTTCGGCGGGATGGAGCACCCGGGTGCCGTCTGGTACCGTGCCGATGCGTTGCTCCTCGATGAGGCGCCGTCACGGACGCAGGAGATGGGGCGCGCCAGCCTGATCGCGCACGAGACGGCGCACATGTGGTTCGGGGACCTCGTCACGATGCGATGGTTCGACGACGTCTGGATGAAGGAGGTCTTCGCGAACTTCATGGCGGCGAAGATCGTCGCGCCGGCATTCCCGGACATCGACCACGACCTCCGCTTCTTCACCGGGTACCATCCGACCGCGTACGGCGTCGACCGCACGACTGGGGCAAATCCCATCCGCCAGCCCCTCGAGAACCTGCGCGAGGCGGGGTCACTCTACGGAGCGATCATCTACCAGAAGGCGCCAATCGTGATGCGGCAGCTCGAGGCGCTGGTGGGGGCGGCGGCGTTCCAGGCGGGACTGCAGCGCTATCTCACCGCCCATCGCTTCGGGAACGCGACATGGCTCGACCTCGTGGCGGTGCTCGATTCGGTCTCACCTGTCGACGTCACCGCATGGAGCCGGGTGTGGGTGGAGGAGGCCGGCCGCCCGACGGTCCGGGTGCGACTCGTCGGCGATACGGTGGTCGCGGATCCCGTGGCGAATGCTCGGCCGCAGCGGCTCACCGTGTTGGTGCGACGCGGGTCCGACGAGCGCGGGGTGGCGCTTGCGCTCGGGGACACGATCACGCGGATCCCACTCCCCGCCTCGCCGGCGCGGACGCTGGCCACCCCGGTGACGCTCCCGGCGTCCAGCCCCGAAGCGTCGACTCGCGCGTCTGACGCCCCACCCGTGGTGCTGCCGGCGGTGGATGGCATCGGCTACGGGCGCTTCCCCCTCGACAGCACGAGCCGCGCGTGGCTTCTCGCCAACGCCGAGGCGCTCAGCACGCCGTTGCATCGCGCGGTCGCCTGGCAGGCGTTGCACGAGGAGATGCTCGATGGCGCCCTGGCGCCGCGTGCCCTGCTCGAGGCGGTGCAACGCGCGCTCCTCGTCGAGCGCGATGAGCTGGTGGCCTCGCAACTCCTCGGGCTCCTCCGCTCGACGTACTGGCGCTTCCTCGCGGCGGACGCGCGGCAACGGGCGGCCGCGTCCGTTGAGACGACCCTGTGGCGGGTGCTCGAGGCGGCGCCGACGCCGGGCCGGAAGGGGACGGTCTTCGGCACCCTGATCAGCGTGACGCTCACGCCGGAGGGCATCGCGCGACTCCGCCGCATCTGGGCGCGTGAGGAGGTGCCGCGCGGGTTCCCCGTGTCCGAGGCGCAGGAGATCGCCATCGCGGAGGGGCTCGCGATCCGCGGGGTGCCTGATGCGGCCTCGGTCCTCGACCGACAGGCCGCGCGGATCACGAACCCGGATCGCCTCGCGCGGCAGCGGTTCATGCGCGCCGCCCTCTCCGCCGACGCCCGCGTCCGCGACTCGCTCTTCGCGACCTTTGCCTCCGCGGAGGCGCGCCGGCGGGAGAGTTGGGTCACCGACGCGATGGCGGCGATGCACCATCCGCTGCGCGCCGACGCGTCGCGCGCCCAACTCCCCGCCGCCCTCGCGCTGGTCGAGGAGATCCAACGCACCGGCGACATCTTCTTCCCGCTCGGCTGGATGAATGCCACGCTCGGCGGGCATCAGTCGGCGGAGGCCGCGGCGCTCGTGCGGGAGGCGCTGGTCGCACAGCCGGCGACGTATCCGCGCCGACTCCGCGGGAAGATGCTGCAAGCCGCCGATGATCTCTTCCGGGCGGCCCGGATCGTCGACGCGTGGGACGGTGTGCCCCCCTCGCTCGATCGGAGGCGGTGAGACACGTGGTGCGTCCTGCCCTGCGCATCGAGATCAAGAAGACACACGACGGCCGGCCGAGCCTCGCCTGCGTCCGGGCCGATGGGTCACGCACCTGGGCGCGCGTGCACCCCTTCCTGCCGACGCACGACCTCGCGCACTACGCGGTGGAGAGCGTCCTCGGCATCGATGACGCGTTCTTCGGCCTCATCGCACAGGGGTGGGCCATCGATGACTTCGCCTCGCCCGGTGCGGTGCGCCGCCTGCCGGCGGCCGCGATGTACGTGGAGCGGATCGTCGGGTACGTCGAGCGCGGGATGGCTCCTGATGCGACGGCCCTCGCGGCGGCACTCGCACTTGATGGCACGGCGGCCGCGGCATCGGCTGGGACGACGGGCGCTGAGTGTCCGGCCGTCACCGAGGAACAGCTCGCGGCCATCACGGCGCTCCGCGCCGCGTGCATCGCCGAGTGGCGGGCGCTGCCACCCGGCGAGACGTTGCGGCTCACCTTCCCCGCGACCCCGGCCTGAACGGTCGCGGAACACAGGCTGGGCGAGGGGCTATCGCTTCGCTCCGGTCAGGTGGGTGTCGAACCAGGCGATCCACCGTGCCCATTGGTCGAGGTCGCTCGCGTAGGTCATCACCGAGTGATCCTCGTACGGATACAGGAAGAGCGCCGCCTCCTTCCCGAGCCCCTGGAGCGCGTTGAACATCCGGATCGAGCTCATCGGCGCGGTGCCGGTGTTCTGGTCCTCGAGATGATGGTAGAGGAGCAGGGCGCCGCTCAGTTTGTCCGCCCGGAAGAAGGGAGACATATCGAGATAGGTGGCCTGCGCCTCGAAAAAGGTCCGGCGCTCGCTCTGGAACCCGAAGGGCGTGAGAGAGCGGTTGTACATCCCGTCTCCCGCAATCCCCGCCTTGAAATACGGGACGAGCGTCATCGCGTTCACGGTGCTGAAGGCGCCATAGCTGTGGCCGCCGATGCCGATGTTGTCGCGCCGCACGAAGCCGGAATCGACGAGGGCGTCGATCACGGCATCGAGGCTCTCCTTGAGATCACGCGTGTAATTGTCGTTCATCCGACCTGAGTCGCCGAGAATTGGCAGGTCGGGTTCGATGAACACGTAGCCGGCGGCCGCCCACACCTCCGTCGCGGTGGCGGGCCGCGAGGCGGGCACGGCTGGGAAGGTGTTGATGTTGGTGGACCAGCGGGTCCTCTCGTATGCCTCGATGGACGTGTGCTCGCGCGGATAGAACCAGATCACGCCGGGGGTGACACCGGCTTGGTAGGTGCGCGGAAGGACGACCTTCGTCCAGATCTGCAGGCCGTCCCGCGGTCGCGTGACACGGATCAATTTCCGCACCGCCTGCGTCACTTGCGGGGCGGCATCGACGGCGGTCGTCAGACGGGTCAGCGCACCCGAGCGCGTGTCTCGACGCCAGGT
This sequence comes from Gemmatimonadaceae bacterium, assembly GCA_049428925.1. Lineage (GTDB taxonomy): Bacteria > Gemmatimonadota > Gemmatimonadetes > Gemmatimonadales > Gemmatimonadaceae > Pseudogemmatithrix. The sequence goes on along the minus strand of JBMTAR010000157.1, from coordinate 683 downwards.
GTCCTCGATCGTCGTGGGCGACTGCCGGGTGACGAGGACCTCACGGAAGTCATCGTCAAGCGGGGCCACGAGACGTTCAAAGACATCGGCGGGACTGTCGAGGACGCGCGACCGCGCGCCGGTCTCGATCTCGATCCGGTCGACAAACGGCCGCGGCGCTCGACGGTGCCAGTCGGTGCCGTACGTCCGCTGCCCGCTCACAAAGACGGCGCGGCCATCGGGTGAGACGAGGACGCCCGGCTGGGCGCCGAGGCCCGCGCGGGTGAGCAGCGTGCCCCCGGTGCCGACGGTGTCCGCCGCGGGCGTGCCGCCCCCGAAGCCACCGCCTCCACCGAAGCCGCCACCACCTCCGAGCGTGACGCCGCGCCCGAGTGGGAAGCGCTTCGTCGGCTCCGAGGGGCGCACGGCGAACGCCTGTCCGCTGTCGCTCAGGAAGAGCATCGCCCCGTCGTGGCTCCAGGTGAACTGCGTCAGCTGCGGCCCGCCCTCCAGCACGAGGGACGTATCACCGGGGCCATACGGCGCCGACCACCGCATCAGACGAACGGCGGTCTGCTGCGGGCGTCCGCCACGGCTCGCGGGGGCACCCGTGGTGCCGTTGCCGGATCCACCACGTCCGCCGCGCGCCTCAGAGCGCACCTCACCGGTCGCATTGGCGAAGACCGATCGCAGGTAGAGGAGCC